>JBBRVL010000301.1:0-5251 GCA_038246925.1 Chloroflexia bacterium | reverse complement strand
CGGTACAGCAACCTGGTTCTCGCAGACAGGGCACGCTCTCGGCAACAGCACCGTGGGAGGTCAGGCCATAGCCGCCGCCTGGGCACGAATGGGAGGGCTAAAGCAGTTCGGTTATCCCATTTCCGAGGTGTTCTCCGAAGTAAGCAAGGACGACGGCAAGACCTATCTGGTGCAATACTTCGAGCGGCAGCGCCTGGAATACCACCCTGAGAATAACGGTACACCCTACGTAGTTCTGCTGGGGCGGCTTGGAGCCGAGCAGGTAGCCAAAACGCCATAACAGGGTAAGATTAACAAGAAAGCCCCGTCCTTATTGAAGACGGGGCTTTTTCGTGCCTAAATTGTGGGTGGGAAGTAGGACTTGAACCAGTGACCTCTACGATGTCGATCTGAGGCACAAAGAGATGGGCATGTAGATGATAGTGAAAGATAATCAGTACATAGCCGAAATAGCTAGCCTCCAACTGTGCCAAGCCGCCCGTTGTCGGACTGCAGTATTCAACAAAAGAGTGAGGCTGTTAGACCTCGCTTACCTTTGACCGGGCGTTTGGATCGATCAATGACTTACCTTCCAGTTGTTCTATGATAGGCGCGCCAATTGCCTTAAGAACCTTGCGCTGAAATTGTATACTTTCCTCTCTATCAACTTTCTCCTTTTTATATAGCTTCAGGATACATACGCAAAATTCGCAATCTGTGTATCTGCCTTTTATATAGGCACGATGCCGACCCATTTGATATTCACGGAGTTGCTGTAACTGATCATCTCCGCGCCAAGAGGAGACGGGCACTAAGAAAGCCTCCAGACCTTGCGCCACGGTCTTTGAGGCTTCGCTCGCTAAACGCTCTAGCTTTCTTAGATGATTGACCTTATCTCCCGAACGGCGTAGTTGCTGGAAGCCTTCTTCAGCTACGACAGTTCTATGGAGTAAGCACACGTTCCACCGTCCTACTTGTCAATGATTCTCGAACCTGACGAACAAAGCCCTGATCTTCGTTTATAATTTGGTCTTCTATATCATCGATATTCTTATTCTCGATGTTGAATTGGGCAAGTTTGCGGAGGAAGGCGATACCACCCGCGATCTGCCCATATGAAAGCATTGGGTATTCGGCCTTGAGTTCGTCATAATCTAGCTTTTCTTCGATTGCCTCTACAAACTGATAGAGAAAAACTAGGCTGTCATCTTTGCCTTGCAGGACAGGCAGGAATTTGTAGTTCGGATGGATGACGACAAAGCCACCTGTTGCTTTACTCGCTGCTGCAAAGATACGAACTGAATCGGCTGCGACTTGCATGGTAATAAGTTGCTCACTCCGCACCTTAATTTGTTGGTCTGTGTCAGCCAGCATTGCTAGAGTCTCAGCGGTAGACACTTCTGGCCTTGTACGCTCAGACACAGATGTAGTCGTAAACTCCATTCTCAGCTGTTGAGGCTGATCGCTGGGCTTACTACTTGTCGTTATTTGGCGTTTTTGACCCGTCAGATGCATCATCAACTTGATTCTCCATTAATTTGCGAATTTCCTCGGGTAATGCTTGAATGGACTGCTCTCGATGGGCTTCCATGACCCTCGTCAGGACCTCAGCAATACGCCTGGCATGTGCGGGACTAGTGTATACGCGAACTATGCCCTTTGCTTGCGTTGGATCACCAATATCACGTTGGGCAAAGGTAAATATAACTTCTTCTGCGCTACTTGCAATACCACAGAGGTTTGCGTAATACGCAGGCATATTCTCAGGCTCGCTTAAGGTTACCTCTGTAACCGATTGCTCTTCTACAACGGATTCCTCTTCCGCGTTTGTTTGGTCTGCCATGACACCCACCTTCTATGTGAGGTCTATACCATAGTTACTACACCTGCACTAATTGTAACATAGAATATTATACGATTCATCAAGGCTTAAGTAACGAAAATTCTAACTGGCAAGTCCGAAAACTATGAAAACAAGGTTTGTTGAATGCCTGGATGAATCTCCCAGCTTTGGTGGTGAAGATCCGAGTTGGCTGACGAAAAAGCCCCGATCCTAGAAGATGCGGGCCTTATTTCGTGCCTGAATTATGGGTGGGAAGTACTGGACTTGAACCAGTGACCAGGGGGTCTCTGCGCCCTGCGCTCCTTGAGGATGACACCATAGTGTTGCGCGATTACAGCGACTGAGGACTACCTGAACCGCCTTGAGACGCTCAAGGGAGTTTGCCTGCTCTTAGTTCTGACCCTTCTATTCTGTAACGATTTATAGTCATTCTCCATTAGAGACACGCCCCGCGGTGATAGGGATTAGGGATTAGGGATTTCGGGAATTATGAATTATGAGTTTTGAATTATGAATTGATGTTCATTACCAACTCAAAATTCATAATTCAAAACTCATAATTTCTAAACGGGGGGTTAGGGATTAGAAGCCGTAAGTTTACTAACCCCTAACCCCTAACCCCTAACGTTACGGGCAGAGATATAAGGCCGTGGATAACATGGTTGCCCTGCCAGTGTAGTGTTTCACCCTGAAGCCGTATGCCGGGGAACCGCCGGAAGAGGGTGCTTATGACAACCTGCCCTTGCAACCGCGCCAGGGGCGCTCCGAGGCAGAAGCGAGCGCCGTTGCTGAAGGCAAGATGCTGGTTATTGGTGCGCCCCAGGTCGAGCCGGTCAGGGTCGTGGAACCTCTCAGGATCGCGGTTCGCTGCGCCTAACCATAGTATTACCTTCTGGCCCTTGCCGATGAGCTTTCCACCAATCTCGACATCCTCCTTTGCCAGGCGTGCGGTCATCTGGACCGGGCTGTCGTAGCGAAGTAACTCCTCTACAGCGCTCTCCAGACATGCCGGCTCCCTTATCATTCGGGTTGCCTGCTCCCGGTTGCGTAGGAGGGCCAATGTGCCATTGCCGATCAGGTTAGTGGTGGTGATATGCCCCGCGGCGAGAAGAAACATGCAGTTAGCCTGTAGCTCCTCCTCGCTGAGCGCGTCGTCACGATCTCGCGCAGCAATAAGCGTGCTTAGCAGGTCGGCCTCGGGGTTGCCTCGTCTCGCTTCAATGAGGCTCCTGAAGTAGTCGGAAAAATCGAGGATGCTTCTTTGAGCTGTCGCTAATTGCTCGTCGGTATGTGAGAAGTTCCCGATGAAGAAAGATATATCGTCGGACCACCGCTTGAATTGGGCATGGTACTCAGGTGGTACTCCCAGCACCATACCTATCACCGTAAGAGGCAGCGGCTGGGCGAGGTCGCCGATGATGTCCATCTTACTCTCCGGCTCAACTCGATCCAATATGCCGTCCACCAATTGCTGCACGCCTACGCGCCATCCCTCGACAATGCGTGGGGTGAATGCTCTACTCACCAACCCTCTGAGGCGTGTGTGATCGGGGGGATCGACGAAGATGAGCATCTTGCTCAGCGCGCTGAAGAGGGGTCTCAAACGTTCCAACCCCGTCTCGGCAAGACTATCCAGTGGCGGCAGGCGGTCGGCTGCGAAACGTGGATCATGCAGAAGCTCCGCTACATCGCCGTAGCGCGTGAGGACCCAGGCATTTAAGTCCTGGCTCCAATGCGCAGGATCGGTGGCGCGCAGGTAATGGGCCACCGGGTAGGGATCCGCGAATATTTCCGGCCTCAGTGACCAGGGATTAGGGATTAGGGATGGGGGATTAGGGGTTAGCGATGAGTGGCCGGGATTGCGCTTCGCTCCATTCGGGGGTCGATCATTCTCGTGCGTCTTATCATCTATCATTAGTCATACCTCAGTGACCAGGGATTGGGGTTAGGGATTAGGGATTAGGGATTAGGGATTAGGGATTAGGGATTAGGGATTAGGGATTAGTGGTGAGTGGTGAGTGGTGAGTGGTGAGTGGTGAGTGGTCGATCATTCTCGTGCGTCTTATCATCTATCATTAGTCATATCGCTATCCGCCTACGCGCCATCCCTAATCCCCAATCCCTAACCCCCAATCCCTACCCTCCAGGGTGGTAATTGGGCGGCTTTGGAGCAGATATATCCGGCCTCCGGCCACGGCCCATTCCACGTCAACGGGAGAGCCGGTGTGCTCTTCTACCCTGACGACCAAGTCGGCAAGCTGCAAGATGAGGCTGTCGGGGAGCTTCTGCGTCTCTCTTTGTGATTCCTGAACATGACACCATTCACTCAACCCTTCCCGACTTACCAGCATCTTATCCTGGTAGCCGAGCTCCTTACTCACAATACGAGGTGGGCGACGTGGGCGGAGTGGTTCTTTCTCAAGCAAGTAAGTGTCCGGGGTTATATAGCCGCCCACCAGCGCCTCCCCCAGGCCGAGACCTGCCTCGATGATAAGGGTGTTGCGCTCCTGAGTCACCGGGTGGACGGAGAATGCCACCCCCGACACATCACTCGCGATCATACTCTGCACGACCACGCCCATAGATGATTGGGAAGCCCGTATCCCCATCTCTGCCGCGTAGATCATGGCCCGCGGGGTAAAGAGCGACGCCCAGCACCTCTTGATGTTCTGCTCAAGCGTCTCCCTGGTAGTGTTGAGGTAGCTCTCGAATTGCCCCGCCCACGTAGCCTCGGAGCCGTCCTCCACGACAGCGCTTGATCGGACCGCAACAAAGGGGGTGCGAAGCTCGTCCATGTGACTCGATATCGCGCTGACAATGTCGCCGGGCATAGAGGCTGTCGTGAAGAGGCTATATATTTCCTCTGAGCGCCGAACTGCATCTTCCATATTGCGGGGGCCCCCCGCAGGAAAGAGGCCTCCGGTACGAAAAGAGATACCCGCCTCGCTGACGAAATTGGCGTATGCAGTCGAGAGTATGACGAAGCCAGGGGGTACGGGGAAGCCTGCGTGCGCCAGATCGCCGAGCGCCGCACCTTTCCCCCCGGCCCTGGCTACGTCCCCTCTGTCTAATGCTCTTATGTCTCTAACGAGTTCCATACGATAAAAGGATAAAGGATAAAGCAGCTTGTAGTCTATCCTTCATAAAGGGAGTACGGCTATAGCCACGGCTGGGATAATGGTGAGGTTGTCGCTGCCGTAGGGACTGAGGGCTTCAACTGTAGTAGTTGCAACGGCTACGAAGAGCGCCTGGACGGGGGGCACAAAGAAGAGGGCGAGCGCAACGCTACTGGCGAAGAAGAGGGCGGAGCCGAGCAGCGATTTGCCGAAGAGAAGCGGGAGGCCGCGCACCCTGCCGCCCGCCAGGTTGGCGAGTGGATCGCTTATCGCCACGATCAGCACCGACAGGTAGTATAAATGCATGGCGTCG
>JBBRVL010000300.1:0-5256 GCA_038246925.1 Chloroflexia bacterium | reverse complement strand
AGTCTTGCGAATAATGGTTCTTGTTAGTGGTGAGTGGTGAGTGGTGAGTGGTGAGTGGTGAGTGAGCAGAAGGGACAATATAACAGCTAACCAACCATATTAATCTCCGCGCCCTCTGCGTCTCTGCGGTGAATACTAAATCTAGTCGCGGGCGAGGAAGAAAAACTCGGTCAGGGCGACAATAGTGAAGACGAGCAGGGTATTGAGCCAGTTCAGAACGCCGAGCGGCGACATTGCGAGCAAAATGACGGCGAACAAGGCGAGCAGGCTTCCTTGCCGGAGGGCGCGTACCATGCCGCCCTTTGGGGTTGCGGGCGGGAGTAGACGCCTGCTTATCGCCCCCATTGGCACGGAGAGCGCAGACGCCAGGGCCACGAAGATGAGGGCCAGGAAGGCAGTGTACGTCATGAAGGTGGCGTCTTGCCTCTGAGGAGGGCCGACGAACAAGAGCACGTAGCCGAGGAGCGCCCACGAACCGGCGGCCAGGAGCCAGATAGGGCCTAGCCGTAACGCCACGCAGAACGGAAGGAAGATAAAGAGGGGCGCGGCGAACAGAAGCAGATAGGCGGCAATTCTGTCTATCCCTAGCGGATCGCTGCCCGGTGACATACCAAAGAGCGGCAGGTAGAAGAGAAGCATGGCAAGCGCGCCGAACCCCGCAAGCTCGGAAAGCGCCAGCCCAATGGTTCGTCTCGTGAATGTCATACTGCCTCCTCTATGTGCCGTTATCAGTAAAGTAACACCCCGCAAACTAAGATGGTGCGAGGTGGTATTTTACAGGTCCAGTAGGGCTATGTGTGGGAGTTTGCACAACATATGCGTATGGGAGGTCCAGTTACCGCAAAGTCTACTGCTGGAGTCTGCGTACCCTCTCCCCATTGTCATTCTGAACGAAGTGAAGAATCAATCCCTTTAGCACAGACTCCCCCGTAGTGATTCTTCACTTCGTTCAGAATGACAAAGGGGAGAGGGTACGCGAGGAATGAGATTTTTGGGGTTTTTAGGCTTCGACTAATTCTGGCTCAGAAGACAAGGAAGGGTAGGTTCCCCTACCCAGGGCTTTTTGTCCTTCGTCTACCTAGCCTAATCTTCGGCCATGATGATGCGCGAGCCGGATGGGGTCTTGACTATATTGATGTGGACTGGGAACTCTTCTTTTAGCTCTTCGATGTGGGTGATGACCAGGATCTTCTCGAAGTCGCCCTCTATAGAGCGTATAGCGCCCACCAGCTTTTCTCGGCCCTGGCCGTCCTGGCTACCGAAACCTTCGTCTATCACAAGGGTTTGCAGTTGTGCTCCCGCACGGCGGGCCAGCAGTTTCGAGAGGGCGATGCGCACGGCGAAGTTGACGCGGAACGCCTCGCCACCGCTATAAAGCTCGTAAGGACGGGTGCCCATCTCGTCTGAGATGTTGATGTCGAGCGTTTCAAGGACTGCCTTGCTGCTCTTGGCGTCGCGCTGGGTAGTTATCTCCACGCTCATGCGGCCGTCGGACATGCGGTGGAGGAGCTTATTGGCCTCCTGCTCGACCTCAGGTATGGCGCTTTCGATGATCATCGCCTGGATGCCGTTTTTGCCGAACGCTTCTTGAAGCTCATAGTAGAGGGCGCGCTCTTCCATGGCCTTCTGGTACTGTGCGGCGTATTCGATCTTCTGTTCCTGGAGCTCGTCGCAATGCTGCAGCTTGTTACGAAGACCACCCCTGCGGTCGGTCAGTTCGTTGACATTCGACGCCAGCGCTTGCTCTTCTATACGCCTGACAGTGAGCGCATCGCTTACGCCCTCGAACTCTGTCACCTGTGGAATGAGGCTCGCCACCTCAGCATGGTCGCTCTGCTGCTCCTGCTGAGAGGCTTCGAGGGTGAGATCGTCGGCATCTATGGCTTCCTGTACGGTGGCGAGCTGGCTCTCCGCACTAGCTAGCTGGTGGTACTTGCGGTCGTAATCGTGGGGCCTCAACTCGGCTACCCTGCGCCTCGCTGCTTCGTGGGCCGTGCCGTCATAGGCAAGCTCTTTGATCGCGGCGGCGGCAGAAGATATACGCGTGCGAGCCTCGTGTGCGTAATCTCCGTCGTTGAAGGTGGTCCTTAGTTGCACGAGCAGACCTTCCACCTTGACAAGGTCTTGCTCGTCGCGGTCGAGGTTCTCGATGTCGTTTCGGAGCTTGGCCTCGCGCTGGCGCTGCATGCTGAGCGGCTTGAGCTGTTCGCGCTCGATGTCATAGCGCTTCTTCAGGGCGACGATCTGCGTGTTGATCTCCTCTACCTGTTTGCTCTTGACATCGTATTGGGCGAGCTTCTCGTCAATGTCGGCCTGGTAGGAGTGGCGAACGCGCTCCAAGGCGTCGGCTGTGAGGTCGGTGCCGCAAAGGGGGCAGCCCGCATGGCTTTTGCCGCCGGAATGGGCCTCGGTTATCATGTTCAACTTCTGCCTGATCTGAGCGCCTTCATTCTTCAGGGCAGCTTTTTCATTGGTGAGGGTGCGCATCTTCACATCGAGGTTCTCGATGTTGCACCTGGTATCTTCGGCTGTCAGCTGTAATTGCTCTAGCTTCTGGAGCTTGCTCAATACTTCAGAAAGCTGTGCTTCGCTCGTGCCCCGGCCCGCGAGGTTACGCCCCAGTTCTGCTATCTTCTGCTCATGTTGCTGTATCTGGCTCGAAAGGCGGGTGCGTTCGATTGCGATCACTTGCTCGTAAGTCGAGTGGTCCTTCTCCAGGCGGCGATAGTCGTCCGATAGAGAGGCGAGGCGTATCTCTTCCTGTTGAGCCTGCTGCCACTGTGCGTAACCGCTCTCGATCTTATGACGCTCTGCCAGAAGAGCTTCAAACTGCTCCTTGCGCGAGGTGTTATGCATGGTGCGGGCTTTGGTAGTCACCATGTTGGCATCGCGCTTGCGGATGCGCTCTTGAAGCTCGGTCAGGCGCTTGCGAGCATTTTCTAGTTGCTGGCTCTTACCTACCAAGTCGGCTATTTCTGCGCGGAGGCTCGACAGCTTCTCGTGCTCTTCGCTAAGTTCTGCCACTACCGCCTCAAGCTCCTCATCATAGCCGCCGCGTTTGAGGAGTTCCTTGTCGATGCGCGTGAAATGGACTTCAAGCTCTGCGGTGATGGCCTTGCGCTCTCTCACTTCCTCTTTGGCAAGCTCCTCGAAACGGTCGTACTGGGAGAGGCCGAGGATGTCGGCTAAGACCTGCTTGCGCTCTGTCTTGGTCTTGATGGTGAACATATCAGCGCGGCCCTGGAGAATATAAGCCGAGTTGACAAAGGTGTTGTAATCGATCTTGAGGACACTCTCTATCTGGGCATTCGTCTCGCGCACGGTACCCCCAGATAGAGAGCGCCAGGTGCCGTCGGTGCCGTCGGTGCTGACCTGTAGATCGAGGGTGGTTTGCTTCTTTGCGCGCTTGCGGATGACGCGGTAATGATCTTCGCCGAGGATGAAGTGATAGTCTATCTCCATCTCAGATGCGCCTTTGCTAATCAGTTCATCGTCGATATTGGAGCGGTCTCGGGCCTTCCCCCACAGCACCCAGGTGATAGCTTCGAGGAGGGCCGATTTGCCCGCGCCGTTCTCCCCCGACAGACACGCCAAATGGACGTTGGTGAGGTTGAGTTCCTCGCCAGGGTCCCGGTAACACATGAAGTTGCGGAGCTTGAGCTTTACAGGAATCATGGTGAATTACGAATTACGAATTACGAATTACGAATTAATTTAGTCCATTGTAACTCGTAATTCGTAATTCGTAATTCCGGTCAGGGTACTATTCGCCAGTCCATTGGCAGGCTGTAGTGGTAGAGGCGACCGGTTGGCTCACCGCCTTCGTGAACGCGGCCACGGTCACGGCGCTTGATGTCGGCGTAGGTGTTATGGACCTGGATAATGCGCCGCTCTTTCAGGTTGAATATCACCAGTCCTGCCTTGACCGGTTGCAGGCTGGCTTCGCGGGTAGGCTCGTCTACTACGTGGAAAGCGGGCAGGTTGTGGGCGAGGCGCTGCTCGTCGGCATAGTCGATGGCGGTTTGTATCTGGTCGTGGTTGGCGTTGCTGTTGTGCTCATCGAACACGGCCAGGCTGTTGAGGACGTACTCTTTGATATCGCTATCATAGCGCACGGCCACGGAAAGCAGTTCTTCAAGGTTGCTTGGGGCTTTGCTGCACGCGGCAACCAATGCCTTGAGGGCATTACATGGCGCAACAAAGCTGGTCGAGCCTTCGTTATCGACAACTGTGAAACGCATAACATACATGGGAATGACGATTCTCCTGACTGCAAGGTTGCAAAAGGCGAAGCGCCGAGGAGCCTCACCATAACAGAACAAAGGTGCAGTTTTACACGCTTAATTGTACCATACTGGGCGCATACGGGGCGAGTCAGGTGTGAGGTTATGCACAAGGGGTACTCAGGATGATAGCGGATTCTTCACTTCGTTCTGTGCTGCATCGTGGAATGGCGGCCAAGGATTCATCCCCTCAGCCGACTGACGTGCCTTGAGCCTTTCTACGGTCGAGCCATTGCTTGAGTGACGATGCGCTTTCAGTTGACCTCTTGCCAAGCAGCAGGCCCTCAATCCCCAGGTCTTCGTCTAATTCGGGCCAGTGTATGCCATATCCCGCGCCACTGATTTGGAAAGCAGCACGTTCCTCAGGCGTGCCATGCGCCAGGCGTGGGTACCAGCCAATGGGCAAGCCGATAGTGCGACCATCCTCCAAGTCGGCAGACAAAGTATCGTTTGTTACCGTCACGTTGACGATCCTAGGCAGGGACGTGATTATCACGGCAGAAGGCGTCCCATTCATCTCTTAGAACCTCCATATTGTTACGGGTAATTCGCTCTATATCACGTAGCTCTCGCCGGTTGTAGCCATGATTCTCCACGAGAGAGACATCAGGGTCGAGCCAGAACTTCGCACTCATGTTCTCACGATCAATATGCATATGACGCGGCTCGCCACAGTCATATGAGTAGAAGTAAAAACGATAAGGACCGGATCGTAATGCAGTTGGCATTCTATGGAGGATTATACGCCACCAGGTAATCTCTCCGCAAAACAAGCATCTGCTGAGGTGGTGGCCCTGCTATCTAGTTGAGGCGACTCAATCACCTTGTGCAACTGTTGTGCCCTGCGTAAACCTTGTGCTACTTGAAACAACGGCCCGCCACTTGCTGTACAATGCCCTGACCACCTCAAGGAGGCGAACATGGCTACAGTAGACACGGACAAATCCAAAACCGAAGTGCCATCGCACATCTT
>JBBRVL010000299.1:0-5291 GCA_038246925.1 Chloroflexia bacterium | reverse complement strand
CAGTTCCGGGCAGGTTGAAGGGCAGGTCAATCGCTTGAAATTCATCAAGCGTAGCGCATACGGTAGAGCGAAATTCGATTTGCTACGTCAGCGTGTACTGGCCTCCTAAGCAACCGCTCCACGGAAAGTGAGGGTGAACCCCTTTTCTATTGACAAAAACACGCTTCGGTATCATGGAAGGCACCATTTTCCATGTATCCTGCTTTCAGCCACTGCAGAACAAGCTCCCTGGCTGGGAACCCCTCGATGGCGTTCAGTATCGTTTCATGAGAAATGTTGTCAAAGCAAGAGCGAATATCACCTTCCAGCACCCATTGCGCACAGGTTTCGAGCCGCAGGTCAATGTAGCATTGCTCAATTGCGTCTGCGGTCGATCT
Organism: Chloroflexia bacterium; assembly: GCA_038246925.1. GTDB lineage: Bacteria > Chloroflexota > Chloroflexia > QHBQ01 > JADMIH01 > JADMIH01. Next base: position 4,914 of record JBBRVL010000299.1, on the reverse strand, counting down.
CTCAGGTCGGAAACCATAGGAGTTGTGGTCTCCAATGGTTTCTGCTACTGGGCTTAGCGCCAGCAAGTAGAGAGCTTGCATGGCACGGTCGTGCATAGTAGGAATGCCGAGTGGGCGCATTTTGCCATTGCTCTTGGGGATATACACGCGCCGAAGGGGTTGGGCTTTGTAGCCTCTCTGCCGTAGGGCGTGTATGGCCGTCGCTTTCTTCTCAGGAGTGCCCCAGGTTTCCCTGTCTACTCCCGCCGTCCGTTTGCCCTGGTTTTCGGTCACTCGTCTAACGGCCATAGCTTTGCCGCTAAAAGAGTGGGTCAGGAGACGTTGCAAAGCTTTCACTTTGCCCCATCTCCCTTGCTGCGTTGCCTTCACGATACGCACCTGGAGCCGACGCACATTAGCATGGACCTTCTGCCAATCCATAGCGTGCCAGTCCGTTACTCTTGCCGTGTGGGAGACCGCACCAGCTACCATACCAGCACCAACACCAGCAACACCAGCAACAGATGCTGTTTTGCCAGCCGTTGTTGGACTTATGGTTGCCGCCATCTGCTTTGTCTCCTGTGTTTGTTTGCCAGGTTCTCTCGTGATGAAAGACCAGATGGAAGTCTGCTCGCTTTCGCGTGGGGTGATATAGCCTTGAGCATATAGCCTTTCGACTTCAACCCCTATCCTCCCCATTACAGGGTGGCGTTCGCTTTCTCCATCTTCCTTTACCCGCACCTCTATGGGTGTTCCTTACGGTCTGCCTTCCCACCCTGTGCTGAAAGCTAGGGGTGGGAGAGATACGGGCTTACCACGTTGCGCATGACTACCCAGATGGTTTAGGCTCCGCTATCACACCGGAGGACTTTGTGTCTGAGACAGGAGAGGTGACAGCTCCTGTTCCGTCCTCATGCCTTTTGGCCCAAGCCTGCCTGCATGTGGCTTTCCATTCTTTTCGCCATTCTGCAGTTCGGCACCTTTGGCTTGTTATTCTTAACGATGCTATTTCGCGGTTCACATGTGTTAGCCGTGCCATCTAACCCTAGCCCCCAACCGCCCTGGTGCTGGCAGTCGCAACTTCACTTCACAGTTAGGTTGCTATCCTTACGGATAAGGTTACATTGTCCCAAGAGCTTCAGACGGGCAATTGCTTGGCCGCCTGTCCTGGTAGGGTACTGGTAGCAGAATGCCAGGTTGTGTCCTACTTTCGTGCTCTCACACTCCGGTAGTCACAACAGCTAGTCACGCGACTTCGTGTCGCACATCGCCGTAAAAATCAACGATCTGCTCTTGAACAGGCACAAGCGCCGTGACGCCAAGCGCTTCCGTTTGCCCCTTATCATCTGTAGCATCATTTGCGTCTTCAGCGTCGAAGCCTTCTTCGATTGCTGCGTCTTTTCGAGCCATGTGAGCCTCCTGCGCTCTTTTAGGGTGTTCATAACGAACACCCCAGCCCTATCGCGAGTGTTTATTACGAACACCCCAGTCGTGAGTCTTCAGATATGAGGGATTAGCTGACTATCCATGATCATGGGCACAGTAGAGCGTCCTCAGTATAAATACCGATCGCTCCCAGCGACCGACAACCGATGACCGGCGACCGACGACCGGCGACCAGTACAACTGATTCACTTATGTGCCGGTTGCCCTTACGGCGATACATCTCCTCAATACTCTGTTCATCTGTTGCCATTAGGGCAACGTGTCTCGACAAGAGCATTTCTGAAAAGAGAAGCGCGGCGAAGTCCCATACATACACGAATGGTTTGGTCGTTCCGATTGCTCTCAGCTCATGAGCTCGCGGCTGACGTCCCCTTATGCTCGTCCGTCGGCGCGCCTTCTTCCGACACCTGCAATTGCTCCAGTTCCGCCAACTGCCTCTCCAAAGCCTCTTTGATCTCGGTGAGCTGCGCCCGCACGGTGGCCCTCTCATCAGGTGGGATATCGGTGATGCGGGTACGCCCTACCCAGTTATGGAACTGCTGTAGAGGTCGCCAGCGAAAGAGCGGACGCTTGACGCTAGTACGTCTATCAGCTGTGCTTCTTGCAGAGCCGCCTGTGTCTGCTCCCCGTTTCACCACGAAGCCATGCAGATCTTCCCGCTCTACAAGCTCCAGACCGTCCTGCCACTGTTGCCCAGCCTCTTCTTGCTCCGGCAAAGTGTTTCTCAGAGAAACACCCCCAGCACCTACAACTTCTTGAGTCTCGCCCGATTCAGGCTCTTCCTCGGAAGGACCGGCCAGGGCGGCAGCCTGAAGCAAGACGAGCCTGCCTGCGCGGTACTCCTCCATCAGGTCGGGGCGCTTGAGCAGCCTGATACGTCGTGAGATATATATGTGGTTCTTGCCAAGCATCCTGGCTAACTCTCGCTGACTCACTTCCAGCGCATCGCAGAGATAGGCAAACTGACGCGCTTCGTCCTCGATGTCCAGGTCTTCCCTCTGCAAGTTCTCCAGTGCTGTGAAAATAGCGGCCTGCCGCGCGTCCAGCTCCATGATGCGGGCAGGGATCGCCTCTTGCTCGGCCATGATGGCTGCCCGGTAGCGCCGCTCGCCCGCTACCAGCTCGTAGCGATCTTCGACCGGACGCACGATGACAGGCTCGATCACCCCATGCTCGCGGATGCTGTCCGCCAGTTCCCGAAGGGCCTCCACGTCGAAAACCTGGCGCGCCTGGTAAGGGTTGTGGTCTATAAGATCGAGCGGTAAATGCCGCGCCCCCTCCATCGTCTTGCCGGGGTGGCCATCCGCATCTAGCGCCTCCGTGGCCATGCTGGCAGCGAACATTTCAGACAGGTCGAGCTTCTGGTCGCGTGCCCGGCTGAAGTCAGGCTTGACGATCCCCTTGGCTTGCTTGCTCATCGGTTCCCTCCTAACGACCTGGCGGACGCGCCGATAACGGTAACGGTAACGTCAGCGTCAGCAGCGCCAGTTGTGCCTGCACCTACACCCACAGCAGTACCACGCCCACCGCTTTTGGCGGTGCTGGCGCCACTGGCGCTCTCCAGCGCTGGAATACGTTCCACACCGGGCCCGCCCACCATACGGAGCAATTCGGCCAAGAGGTTACGGTAGGCCTGCGTATGCTCGCCTCTGGGGTTCATGGCTGCCATTACACCCTGCCGGTTCGCCACGCTGCCGAACTGCGTGCTACGCTTGATTACCGTCTGAAATACTCGGATGCCCCACTCTGCCAGACCCTCGTGCAGTATCTGCTCTACTTCTCGGTTGGAGTTAGCGTGCTGGACCATCATGGCGATAACTCCTGCCACCCGTAGGCGAGCGTTAGCCTCCTTGCGCGCTTCCTCGACCCGTTGCAGCAGTTCACGCAGGCCGTTCACCGAGAGCATCTCCAGCTGCGTTGGGACCACTGCATAGTCCGCCGCGTGCAGGGCGTTCACGGTCAGGCTGTTGAGGTTCGGGGCACAGTCGAGGAGTATGTAGTCATAGTTGCTTCGCACCTCCGCCAACAGATGAGCCAGTCGGGTGCCCCAGGTCACCTTACCGAAGAGCGCACGATCTGCCTGAGTGGCCAGGATGTTGTTGGCTGCCAGGTCGGGACCGGCCTCGGTTTTCAGAATAACGTCGGCCATTGGTATATCGGGTTCGCCTTTGATAGCGTCATATATCGTCGGTCGCACCGCGTCAGGTTGGTAGCCCATGGTCCAGGTCAGGCTACCTTGAGGGTCGAGGTCCACTGCGAGTACCCGCAACCCTATCTCGTGCATCAGCACGGCGAGGTTGGCCACTGCGGTAGTCTTTCCGACACCCCCCTTCTGGTTGATGAGCGCAATGACGATCGCGCCACCATCTTTGGGGCGTTCTGCTCTGGCGAGAAAAGCGTCCAAGTCCGCCTCGTAGACGCGGTGATGGCCCCCTGCCGTGTAGATAGCAGGGAGCCGTTTCTCACGTATATATCTGCCGACCGTGCCGCTGTCCACACCCAGTCGGTCGGCCACTTCCGATGGCTTCAGTAGCTTCCCTCTCCCTATGAGCACTTCGGCACCTCCACAAATCTGCCCGGTAAGTTCCTAGCTCTCCCCAATCCTCCCCCGATGACTCCTGCATTTTAGGGCATTTCGTTGGTTAGAGGGCAAATAATAGCAGCAAATCACTCAAATTATCAGGTTATGCACATCCCTGCACTATCTCACGGTCGTCCTATGAAGGTGGATTATGAAGGAGGTGAATTCCGAACCCGCACTAATCCAATGCTCAGTAGCCTTCGGCATCAGCTTTCTCCACGCGTCGCCGCAAGGTAGACGGCTGCGAAGAATAGGAGGCGAGGGACCAATGACAGTTGTGTGACCTTGTTTACTCTATGATGATATTCACGCTGAGGGGATCTCACCTCGTATGGTCAAATCGTCAGTAGCCGGAGTAGACAGCTGTATGACCGGCAAGACGCACATAGCGATATCCGCAGCAACTGTAGCTACAGTGCTGTATGTTACGGGATTGCGCGCCTCAGGAGGCCTGGGATCCCTCTTTCCTCCCGATCTCGTCGAGCGTAGCTCGATCCCTCTCGTGACAGTGGGCCTGATGCTGGTGGGGCTGGTGGCCGGACTATTCCCGGACCTGGACGCACCAGAGACGGAACTACAACATCTGCCACGCAAGTCAGCCGGTCACCTGGGACGGTACCTCACAGCCGGGATGGGCGGCTACTCACCACTCGCTAGGTTGGTGCGAGAGGCTGTCCCTTTAATCGCGCTCCCACTTACTCTGGTTCTGAGCGCGATTAGCGCAGTACTGCGCGTTTTCACTCGCCATCGCGGCTTCACACATACGCTGCTGGGCGCTGTGGTTTTCACCAGCCTGGCCACGGGCCTTACCCTCGTCATAAGCGGCGGCGCGCAGTGGTCGCTCTCTATAGGGGCGGTGTGGCTATTTGGGTACGCCAGCCACCTGGCTGCTGATGCCTGCACTCCGT
>JBBRVL010000298.1:0-5304 GCA_038246925.1 Chloroflexia bacterium | reverse complement strand
ATTGTTTCCTTTGGGTCTTTGCGTTTCATCCATAATTCATAATTCATAATTCATAATTGGTAATATTGCCCTGGTGAGAGCAGCCCATTCTTCTAACGAAAGAGTCTCGGCCCTGCGGCTTGGGTCTATCTTCGCTTCCAGCAGGCGTGAGACGACCTCTTCTTTCGGCAAATCGAGGCCGGTCGCAAGGGTATTGCCTAATTGCTTTCGCTTCTGCCCGAAACCTGCGTGCGCCATCTTGAAGAACTCTTTCTCATCAGGTACATCGACCGGGTTCTCTCCAGGTTTGTAGGTCTGGATATGGACTACCGCCGAGTCTACTTTGGGCGGGGGCTTGAACGCGCCGGGGGGCACGCGAAAGGCCACTGATGGTCTGCCGTAGAACTGGACAGACACTGCCAGCAAGCTCATATCTGGAGGACGGGCCGTCATCCGCTCAGCCACTTCGCGCTGCACCATCACGGTGAGAGACTCGGGCTTTTGCTCGGCTCCCAGGAAGTGGCGCAGGATCGCGGAGGTAATATAATAGGGCAGGTTCGCCACCAGCTTGTACGCCCGCCCGCCGGAGAGGTCGCCAGGCGCGATTTCGAGTATGTCGGCATGGAGGAAGCTAACGTGAGGATAGGCGGCGAACCGCGCTTGAAGCATCGGCATGAGGCTGTCATCAAGCTCCACCGCGATCAGTCTTCCGGCTGCGGGATCGAGCCTGCGGGCCAGCTCTTCAGTCAGTACACCCTCGCCTGGGCCTATCTCGATAATCAAATCAGACGGCTCGACACCGGCGGCGTCAGCTATTCGCGGCGGTACAGAGCGGTCCTTGAGAAAATGCTGGCCGAGGCTCTTCTTAGTTTTGAATTTTGAATTATGAATTTTGAATTGATCAGTTTCTTCGTAATTCATAATTCATAACGCCTGGAGGACACCCGCAATCAATTCGTAATTCAAAAACAATAAAAATCTTGGCGAGATGAGCGAAATGAATTGGCGAAGCCAAGAAGCTATTGGCGCATGAGCGTAGCGAACTGGCGGCTTGGCGGTTTCGTACTAATTCGTAATTTCCGTTAGATTTCGTCTTCGTCGGCTGGGAGGCTGCGCGAGGGCGGTTTGGCGTCGCGAACGCTTTTGATGAGGCCGGTCGGATTGTAGACGGAGCCGGGAGCATCTTCGGGCTTCGGTTTGGGAGGCGTATTAGGGGTCATGCTGCTCGATCTCTGGCTGCGGCGTTTACGAACATCTTCCAACACAGTTTCGAGGGCTGCGAGCTGCCTCTGTATGAGCCATTCTTCCATCGAGTCGGCCTCTGAGCCTATGACATCGTCACGCTGTTCGAGGGCGGCGAAGCGGCTCGGTAGCTCGCTCAACTGCTGGTCTACAACACGCAGCCGCTCGTCGATGCCTGCAAAGCGAGCCATGAAGCGGTCCATACGCTGGTCACCGACCTGACGCTGTTCAGCAAACTGGGTCTCAAGTTGAGTGCGGACCGTCTCTACCCGCTCCTGCTGAGCCAGGTACTGCTCGGTCGAAAGCTTTTCGATACGCTCGAAGTCGCCCTGGAGGTCAGCTTCGTCCTTTTGGAGCGGGGCTAGCTGGCCCTCTATCGCTTCTATGCGCTCGCCCAACTGGTGACGCACGTCGTCCACGCGCTGCGACTTGGCCGAGACTTCGGTAAACTGCTGACGGAGGTTCTCGAATAGGCCTTGAAGCTCGACACCCTGGCGGCGGAGACGTTGCTCCTCCAACCGCTGTAGCTCAGCGACGTGGGCAGTCTCCTGGCGGACCTCGGCCAACGACCCTCTCAGGTCTTCCATCAGATCGCGTAGCTGGCGGCTGCCTTCGCCCGATTTGCTGATGAGAGAGTTCAGGTCGCGTATCTGGCGCTGGAGGTCGTCTATCTGGCGTTGGCTGACGACATCGGCATCGCGGTCGTTCTTGCGCGATTCGGTTAGCCCCTGTATCTGTGATTTGATCTCACGCAGTTGCTTGTCGGGCGCATCTATCTTCTGGGCAAGGTCGGAGACGAGGGCTTTGGTGCGGCCTTCATCTATCTGGCGAGCGTGAAGCGCCTGCGCTATATCCTGGGTGAGACGTTCCTGCGCCTGCTGCACCTGGGCGATCCTGCTCTCGCCCTGCTTGTAAAGCTCCTCGAACCATTGCTGGCGGGCGAGGCTTTCCTTCAACTGACGGCGCAGGTCGTCTAACTGCTGCTGGATGCCGTAGAACTGGGCTTCGTCGCGCTTACGCTGGTCTTCATCGCGTGACGATTTGATCGTATCTACCATGATTGTCTCCGTTCTAGGTTCTAGGTTCAGGCAGGGATTTATTATATCACAGCCAGATAGGATGCTGCCCGGTCAACGCTGTATGGGGGTACAAATTAGACCACCGTAGGGGCCGCCCTGTTCGTTAGCCGTGAAGATCGTGGTCAGGAGAAAGGGCGGCCACACAGGGCCGCCCCTACAGCTTCTTATGTAGTCTAACAGCTTGATGTTCTCCCCCTTCTCCATTGCCTTCAGGACTCCTCGTAAGCGCGCAAGAACTCATCTCTCGTGATGCCTGCCTGGGAGCAGATTGCCCTCAGTGTGCTGCCCTTGATGCGAGCATGGTTGGGCATGGTCAGGGGTGTTCGCGTTCCATCGGCGTTCTCTCGCAGCATGGCGATGTGCTCTCGCTCTCGCACCAATCGGAACCCCAGCATCTCGAACGCTTTGATAACTTTCGCCTTCGGAGCATCTACCGGGAACTTCGGCGGCAATTAGACCGCTACCTTCGCCTCGGCGATAAACGCCTCAAGCACAGGCGATTCGTCCTCCATCACTTCCGGCCCGAACGTCTCGATATGGGAGCTGATAGCCGACCTGACGTCCGCGAGCGCCTCGTCATAGGTCTCGCCCTCGCCTACCACCACACCCTTGAGGCCCAGAGGGTAGGCCACATAGCCCTCAGCGTGCTTCTCGACGATGATCTTGAACTCTCTCATAACTACCTCCACTGCCCCATTATACCTCTACTGCCTTACTGCGCTACAGTCATCAGCCCTGCCCGCCTTCTACAATCGCTTCTTCCAGCCCCAGCCCTGGCAGCCCATCAACAATCCCCACCAATTCCACCGACACCCACACAACCTAACCTGTCATCTTAAGTGTAACCGTAACAGGTTAGGTTACAGCCACTAAATAAGAGGGCGTTCAATAATGGGGGTAAGACGAGAAGTATGCTTTGTCATTCTGAGCGTAGCGAAGAATCAGTCCCCTTAGCTCTGACTCCCCCGTAGTGATTCTTCACTGCGTTCAGAATGACAAAGATAAACATCTGCTTGTCCCTCTATTTTTGTTCTTTATTAAAGGCCCTCTTAGGGATGTTCTCCCTGGCTATTAAACCTAACCTGTCACGGACAAGGTTAAGATGACAGGTCAGGTTGCTTCTTCCAACCCTATCCCCGGCAGCCCGTCAACGATCCCCACCGTTTCGAGCGAGACACGCACCACCTGACCTATCAGGCGCACTATGGTCTGGGGGTCTGCCGGGTCGTTGGGGTCGCTTTTGATGCCGGTGCGGGCGTCCTGGCTCACGCGGTACTGGTCTATTATCCAGTCGAGGGCGCTGCGGTTGCCGAGCCTGTAGTTGTGCACTTCGGGTGGGATGCCCGCCAGCGTCAGGGCGCGGTTATAGAGGAGCGCACTCTTATCCTCGCTCAGCTTCATCTTCTCCACGCGCCACGTGAAGGGCACATCCGGCTTCTCTACCTTCTCCAATGGGTATGGCTCAAGGCTCTCGTAATCACGGTGCAGCGCCGCAAGCTGCTCGCCCGCCCCGACGTAGGCGCGGAAAGCCTGAGCGGGCACGAACGGTATGCGGGGCAGGTCGCGCTTGAGGTTCTGGGCGTACTTCTCACGGTACTCCGGCGAGTGCAGCACCGCGTACACGTATTGGAAGATGTCGAGCTTGCTTATCGTGGGGTCGGCGTAGTACGCCCGGAACTGCCCAAGCGCCCAATCGGTGATGTTCTCCCGCCTCCCTGTGCCGTCCTCGTTGTAGGTGGAGTAGGGGAAGCACTGCGTCTTCTCTAACGTATCCACAGACGGAAAAGCGTTGGTCACCAGAGAGTGAAATGGCTTGCTGCTGCCTATCCCACTCACACATATAACAGTGTTCTCCTTCTCAGTCTCAGACGCAGGGAAGATGCTGGGGAAGACGTAAACTTCCTCGTTCATGATACGATCAAAGAAAAGGAATCGACGACAGAACGGCCTGTATAGTGAGCGCCTGATTTTGTCCGTTCGCAATACGGCGTAGTGTCCACGCTGCAAGTCCAGCTTTAAGTCGCGGCTCCACTTCATACCGAGGTCGTTATATTGCACGAACGCGTCAACAGAAGTCTTGCCTTCAGGCTTGCGCTTCCAACGGTCTACCTCTGCATTGTAGGTGTCAATGAACAGCTTAACTTTGCGTTCCAACTCGCCTGGGTCGAAGTCATACACCCAATCGTCGCGGTTGGTCTTTACGCCTGAGCTATACAACTTGAAGATAGTCTCGGCAGCAAGCCCAGTGCCTGCCTTAGCCTCTTTTGTGCCCATCGGCAGGAAGCTATCGAAATCGGCATGCATCCCTTCCGTAAGCCAGGTGTTGCGGGCATCGGGCGTGAGTAACTGCCAGTCTATCTTGGTGAAATCGGACGTGCTCTCGACATACCCCTTCTTCTTTACCGCGCTCCAATAATCTCCTACAGTATGGTAGAAAACTTTACGGTCGTTGTGCTCCGCATTGCGTATGAGTAGCGTAAGACCTACACCTGTGCGTATCTGGTCATCGAATATGTTGCCACCCTCACGTCGTCGCCGCTCCCCACTGGTACGAGCGTTCCCCTTACAGTCGAAGTGATAGATACGCGTAAAGTCCTTCAGCATCTGCTCTCGAAAGCCGTCGAAGGCTATACCACTTAGGAACCCATTGTTGGACACAAAGCAAACAATGCCGTCCCTCTTGTCTAACCTGTCAGTAGCCCAGCGGTAGAACTTGACGTACATATCGCTCAGCGCGTTCTTGTTGGTAGCCTTCGATGCCTTTGCGTAGGTCTCGCGCACTCGCCCGTCAATCTTGTGCCGCCGGTTCTTGTTGTTGTCGTTCTCGTTCTCCTGCCCAATGTTGTAGGGCGGGTTGCCGATCACCACGCGGATAGGCGCACCCTTCTGCCGCTCGATATGCTCGGTGTTCTCAGGGGCAAACCCCGGCAACACAGCCTGAGGCTCGTCCGTCAAATCGAGAGTGTCCACGAAGCAGAGTCCGTTGAACGGCTCGTAGCTGCCT
>JBBRVL010000297.1:0-5305 GCA_038246925.1 Chloroflexia bacterium | reverse complement strand
GGGTTTTTTAAAAAAACCTGGTTTGGGGGGGGGGCGGTGTGTCCCGCCGTTTTCGGGCCCACCCCCGCCTTGGGGCCCCCCCCGGGCCCCGCCCCTACGGTATTGTATCTGCTCTCTTAGCCACTCCCTTCCTTCAACATCTGCGAGGTAGAATGATCAATTGTTCCCTGCTCCAATAGGCCGGATGGGGATTGACAGCAGACGAAATTGAGCATACTCTAATCTGAAGAATTAAACCTTGATCAGTGAGGCCATTATGTCCCGACTACCAGCAGGGGGAGATAATCCTGAGCCTGTTGTAGGCACGATATCTGTCACCCCTTTGCCCGGCGATGCAGGCACACATGCGGCAGCGAATGCAGCCTTTAGTGGCAGGAGTCGCGGTATTCGAGCGTTACTGCCCTTCATTGGTCCTGCCTTTGTTGCATCTGTAGCCTATGTCGACCCCGGCAACTTTGCGACAAACATCCAGGGAGGGGCCAAATATGGTTACATGCTCCTGTGGGTCATAGTTGCCAGTAACCTGATGGCAATGCTGATCCAGACGTTATCCGCTAAGCTCGGTATAGCTACGGGCCTGAACCTTGCGGAGACCTGCCGCCAGCAGTTCCCGAAGCCTGTTGTGTGGGGGATGTGGGGCGTGTCTGAAGTGGTCGCTATGGCTACAGACCTCGCTGAGTTCTTGGGCGCTGCAATCGGATTCAATCTGTTATTCGGTATGCCGCTTCTCCCGGCCGGTATCCTTACGGCTATCGCCACTTTCTTGATCCTGGGTCTGCAACGCTACGGTTTCCGCCCTCTTGAAGCTGTGATCGCCTCGATGGTAGGAGTGATCGCGGTTTGTTATATTGTAGAAACTCTGCTAGGCGCGCCTGATTGGGGCCAGATCGGATTACATGCGGTAACGCCGCAGTTCGCCGATACGGAGAGCGTGCTTATCGCCGTTGGCATCCTGGGGGCGACAGTGATGCCGCACGTCATCTTCCTGCATTCTGCCTTGATGCAAGACCGGATACGGCCGGCAAACGACGACCAGGCGCGCCGTCTCCTTCGCTTTGAAATTATTGACGTGGTCATCGCAATGGGTCTGGCGGGCCTTATCAACGCGGCGATGCTGATTATGGCGGCTGCGACCTTCAACGCCACAGGCAATTCCGAGGTAGCCTCAATCGAAGAAGCCTACCAGACGTTGACCCCGCTCCTCGGCGGTGCCGCGAGCACGGTGTTCGCCATTTCACTCCTCGCGTCGGGGCTTTCATCTTCGACAGTAGGGACGATGGCGGGGCAGGTTATAATGCAGGGCTATCTGCGCCGGAAAATACCTATCTGGGTGAGACGGCTGGTCACGATGCTCCCGGCGCTCATAGCGATCTACCTGAGCCAGCCCGGCAATATATTAAGTATTCAGCTAATTCCGACCGACATCCTAGTCCTCAGCCAGGTAGTTTTGAGTTTCGGAATCCCGTTTGCTCTCATACCGCTTGTCATGTTTACGCGGCGGCGCGATCTGATGGGCGCTCTGGTCAATCGTACGGCTACGAACGTGGTTATCAGCATTATCGTCGCACTAATCGTAGCCCTCAATCTCTTCCTGCTCTACCAAACGTTCTTCGGGGGTGCATGATGCCGGTGTTCAGTCACATGCTTGTTCCGCTTGACGGCTCGCGTCTGGCAGAAGTAACGCTTCCCACAGCTTTGGGGATCGCAGAAGGCACAGGGGCTCGCGTGACCCTCCTGCACGTTCTGGAGACCGATCCGCCACGCACCGTGCATGGAGAACCCCACCTGCTTGACGCCACAAGCGCGGAGAGCTATCTAGAGTCGCTGTCGAAACAATATATGGGACGCGGTGTGGAGATAGACTTCCACGTACACGATAACCCTGAAAATGACGTGGCGGGAAGCATTGTGGGCCATACAGAGGAGCTTGGGGCCGACCTGGTAGTCCTCTGCCCGCACGGCAGGGGGGGTCTGCGCCGCTGGCTTATCGGCAGCATCCCCCAGATCGTGCTCCAGCGCGGCAGTACGCCCGTATTACTTGTACCATCCGGCAAAGATAGCGCACAAGCATTTCAGCTCCGTAGCCTGTTGGTCCCCCTAGAGGGGCACGTAGCCGAGACTGTTCTGCGGACGGCGCAGGAGATAAGTACGCTGTTCGGCGCCGAGACGCACCTTTTACATGTCGTGCCGGTGCTGTCGACCCTCAAGGGCGATAATGCTCCCAGCGCCTTACTTAGCCCGATCTCGACGGCGGCTACCCTCGACCTTGAAGAAGAAGCGTTTCAACAATATCTTGCAGGGCTTGTTGTGGGATGGTCTGCTGACAGCCCCGTCCGCGCCATGGTTCTGCGTGGAGAGCCTGCGAACGCCATCCTGAAGGAAATTGAGCGAAGCCAGCCCGACCTGATTCTGATGTCCACGCACGGACGGTCAGGGCTGCGAGGCTTGTGGGCCGCCAGTGTCGCTGCTAAGGTAGTGGCTCGCTCACCACGTCCGATGCTGCTCTTGCGTGTAACGCAGCCCGAATCCGGCCCCCGCCTGGGTAATATAAAGCCCTAAAGTATCCTGCCAGCGAACCCCCTATCTTTTGTCATTCTGAACGAAGTGAAGAATCAGTCTCCCTACCTCTGACTCCCTCGTAGTGATTCTTCGCTATGCTCAGAATGACAATATAGGCTTGGTTCGTTTCTAGTGTTGAGTAGTGCTCAATTTAGATGCCTTTGTCCTATTTCGTCGCTACTTCCATGTTGACATGATATGCCTATCTCGCTATAATATAGGATAACCTAACAAGCGTTTGTTTTCAGCGAGGCAGAATGGCAATCGACCGCAAAGAGCAGATATATTCCACGGCACGTACCCTATTCAGCGAGCGCGGCTATCCGGCCACCACTGTGCGTGATATTGCGCGCGAGCTTAACATGCAAGCAGGCTCACTTTATGCCCATATCGGCTCGAAGGAAGATGTTCTGTGGGAGATAGTCGAGCGTGCCGCAGCACAATTCGTGGGGGTAGTTGAGCCTATAGCACTCTCAGAGATGCGTCCGGCGGAGAAGCTCCGCGAGATGGTACGTGCTCACGTGCAGGTAGTAGCCGATAACCTTGATGATGCCATGATTTTCCTGCACGAATGGAAGTTCCTGGCCCACGAGCGGCGCATCCTCGTGAGCGAGCAGCGCGACTTCTATGAGGGCTTATATCGCAGGGTCATCGAAGAAGGGGTATGCTCCGGTGACTTCAATGAGGAGACCGATTCGAAGATGGCTGCGCTCCTGGTGCTCTCGTCGGTGAACTGGATGCCCCAGTGGTACCACCGTGGCGGCCCGCTCTCACCTCAACAGGTCGCCGACAATTTTACCCAGACGATTCTTACAGGCTTACAGGATTTTAGTTTACGAGGGGGTAGCGATGGAAGACCAAGCTAGGATAGATGAGTTTACAAGTTTCGTGCAGAAGGGTGGCAAGGTAGAGGCAGGCAACTGGATGCCGGAGGAGTACCGCAAGGCCGTGCTCAAGTTTGTAGAGATGCACGCCAACTCCGAGCTTATGGGCGTGCTGCCTGAGCGCGAATGGATCAACAAAGCGCCTACACTCAAGCGCAAGCTGGCCCTTACTGCTAAGGTGCAGGACGAGGTCGGGCACGCACAGTTACTTTACCGTGTAGCCGAAGACCTGGGCAAGAGCCGTGACTCTATGCTGCAAGACCTGCTCGACGGCAAGACCAAGTTCCACAACGTCTTCCACTATCCTACGTATTCATGGGGCGATGTGGCGATCATCGCATGGCTGGTCGATGCGGCGGCTATACAGTCGCAGAAGGCTTTGCTCGATTCATCTTATGCGCCCTATGCTCGCACCATGCAGAAGATTTGTTGGGAAGAGAGCTTCCATATCAAGCATGGCTACGACATGATCATTACGATGATGAACGGCACCGCCCAGCAAAAGGAGATGATCCAGGAGGCGCTCGACAGATGGTGGTGGCCGCTTGTGATGTTCCACGGCCCGCCTACTCCCATTGAGAAGGACCGCGACCTCCATTACCGCATCAAGGCCAAGCACAACGGCGTGCTGCGCCAGGAGTTCTTCGCCAAGTACATCCCCAAGATATTCGAGCTTGGGTTAACTCTTCCCGACAAAGAGCTCCACTTCGACACCGAGGCGAATGAGTGGAAGTACACCGAGCCTGACTGGAACGAGCTAAAGATGGTTGTAACAGGCCATGGTCCAAAGAGTGAGGAACGCCTCCAATTGCGTCGTGATGCCTATGCTGATACGCAATGGGTGCGCGACGTTGTGATGGGCGAGCGGGCGGCGGTCGCTTAGGGAATGCAAAATAGGGAGTGGTGAGAATAGTGATGGGCGATAACCCAGTCGAGGAGAGCGCGGAGCAGGTCGGATTTCACCACCCTGAGCAGGGGAGCAGCCCTGAAGGGCGGGTGTTTGAGGTATTCCAGCAGGCGCGTGAAGGCAAGGCGTTCGAGCACGGCGGCAGTGTAATCGCTCCTGATTTGGAGATGGCGCTGCTGTACGCCCGCGAGTTTTATGGGCGCAGGCAAGAAAGCCATCGTCTCTGGATCGTGCCCCGTGAGGAAATCCTGGAGATCAACGACCCCGACCTCCTCCACCCGCCCGCCGTCGACCGCTCATATAGGAGCGTATTGGGCTATTCGGTGAGGGATACGCTTAGGGCGACAAGGGGAGCGGTGGCAGGAAGCCAGCAGCCGGATTAGAGATTAGATGTGTGCCTACGATCACTCTTTGAGATTGGATCACATATAAATAGAGGCAGCCAAGTGAGGATTGTCATTCTGAACGAAGTGAAGAATACGTACTGGTGAGTCTGTGCCAAGAAGACGGATTCTTCACTTCGTTCAGAATGACAACAGGAAGCTGGTTCGTTTCATTCAGCAGGATTCTTATGGCAAGTATGACTACTTCGGACCTGAAAGCAGGTGAGGGTGTCAAGGACGTACATTTGAATGAAGAAGTCTTGAGCGTTGATCTGATTGATGGGCGTACGATTACTGTGCCTCTGGCCTGGTATCCGAGGTTGTTACACGCTACCGCTGAACAGAGAGCGAATTGGCGCATATCAGGTGGAGGATACGGTATTCACTGGCCGGATATTGACGAAGACTTGAGCACTGAGGGTTTACTTCGAGGTGCTCCCGCACCACATGGGACTACGCCAGTGCGCGCGTGACTAGCAGTAAATATATGATTGAGCAACTAACACAAAAACCTCTATACATCCTTATCCTCTCCATTGCAGACGATGAGTTCATTCTTGGCTACCGCAATT
>JBBRVL010000296.1:0-5320 GCA_038246925.1 Chloroflexia bacterium | reverse complement strand
TTCGCCGGGTGCTCTGCGTAAGGTGAGCTACTAATTTTACCTTTAGCTTTATCAGGGGCTTAGCACAGCCAGCGTCTCCCTTGCGCATCGCTCCCAGGTGAATTGCGCCGCCCTCTCCAGGCCCTTGCGCGACATCTCTACACGCAGTTGAGGGTCAGCTATCACGCGCCGCAGGGCATCTGCCCACGCTACAGGGTCTTGCGGATCGAGCAAGATGCCTGCATCACCTATCACTTCCGGTAGCGATGACGTGTTTGAAGCCAACACCGGGGTGCCGCACGACATCGCCTCCAAAGGCGGCAGCCCGAAGCCCTCATATAGTGAGGGAAATGTCATAGCTACCGCGCCGGAGTAGAGAGCGGGGAGGTCTTCGCGCTCCACGTAGTCAGCCAGCTTGATAAGGTCGCCCAACCCCCTTGCTCTGATCGATTCGAGCAGGCTGCTATATAACCACCCGCGTCTACCCGCCAGCAATAGCTGAGGCGGGCTTTCCATGTTTTGTCGCAGTACATCCCATGCCTCCACGAGCAGCCCCAGATTCTTGCGCGGCTGGAGGGTGCCCACATGGATGCAATATGGCTGGCTGATGCTGTAGCGGGTAACTACCTCTCTTATCTTCGCTTGGTCGGTTACAGGTTGGAAGAGTGGGTCTCTACCATGATAAATTACTTTTATCTTCTGGCCTGGAACTTTGTATTTGTCTACCAGATCACGTTTGGTCGCTTCGGAGATAGCGATCACCCGCCGCGCCGCCCGCACACTGAATAAGGTGGATATATGCAAGTAGAAGCGCGAACCTCGTGTATGCGCCTGGGGATAATAAAGATAGCCGAGGTCGTGAATGGTCACCACGGTACGCCTGGGGTGGATAATAGGCACGACGTGTGACGGTACAAACAGCACATCGGGCCGCCGGGTCGCCATCTCAAGCGAGAGTCGTGCGTGTGTCCACATACGCGGGAAGGGGATGGCTCTTATCTGCCAGGAAGGTGGTATGTCGAACCCTAACTTCTCGCGTGCCTCCACTTGACTGGTTGAGTTGACATAAAGTACAAATGCGCGCTGTTGTGCTTCCGGTAGACGCGCCAGGGCTTCGAGCAGGCTCGCGGAGTAATGCTCAGTACCTGTCTTCTGCATGGTTATAGCACGACTGGTATCCACCCCGATTGTATTGATTTTGGATTTTGGATTTTGGATTTTGGATTTCTCCGTGGTATTAGCTGGGCGTTCGCGGTCTTACTATTTGATTATCTCGTTAGGGCTGTGACCTCCTGCATTACCATCTCCACGGTAATTGCTTGCATATCAGCGCCGCCTTCGAGAGCGGGAGAGCCTACTTCGAGGCGCATCGTCGGCTTTGTGCCCGGAGCGCGTAAGACGCGGTGCGTAATGGAGTTGCCCCATGGACCCCATATGCGTTCATCGCTGGGGCCGTAAAGGTGTAGAGTAGGCTTACCGAGGGAAGCGGCTATATGTAGAGGGCCGCTGTCGACTCCGAGCACCATGTCCGCCGCACCGAGCACCGATACCAGCTGCCCCAGGTTGGCCGTCTTGCCCGCAAGGCTGAGTAGGGAATTATCTTCCACTCTTGACGCAATTGCCTCTGTCAGTCTCTCCTCGTCGGGTGAGCCGGTGAGGGCAACCGCCCAGCCTTCCTCCCCGAGCTTCTTTGCGACTTCGGCCCACCCATCGAGAGTCCAGAGCTTGTTGGCGGCTGCGGTCCCGGGGTGAATCACGGCGCGGCGTGGGGCAGCCAGCCAGCTATCAGCCAATCCTATGGGAAGTGAGGAAGGCTGAGGGGGCCTGAGCGCCGGGATTCCCCTCCCCCGCGCTATCTCGACACCCCCCATCCTCTGGAGGCGTGCGCTGTCCACGTATTTTTGCATAACCGGCTCAACCAGGGCCAGGTCTTGCTCTACTTCGTGTTTGCCCGGTACGTAAGGGACAGTGTTGGTGAGCCAGCTACCCATACCGGGTGTATCATAGCCCCACCTGCGGGGTACTCCCGCTGCCCAGAGGAGCGCTGCCCCCCACCAGTGGTCAAACCGGAGAATAATACCGAGGTCATACCTCTTATGGTATAGCCATGAAGCGTGCTGGTTGAGTATTGTGTACGGCGCGAGCGGCCACTTCTCTTTCTCAGCTTTTATGCCTGGAAAAGGGATTTCGTAGAGGGCGTTGATGCTCTTGTTGCCCTCCCACATGGCCCGGCCCCACGGCCCTACGGCCCCGGTTATATGCGCGCCGGGGAATGCCTTCCTTATTCGCTCCAGCGCAGGGGTAGCAAACAATAAATCGCCCAGGTGGTCGGGTCGCACTACCAGGATGCGCCTTATCTCGCCGCCGCCTCTTACTCTGCGCCTGAGGCTCTCTATGGCGCGGCTTGATGCTTGCGACCCATAGACAAACTTGATAAGGGCACGCCTCGCGGCATCTTTGGCGCTCGTCCTGATTGCCATAGCTAGGGGCGCGCCGACATTACCAGTTTAGCTCTGTCCCATTGAGCGGAATCTCTTCAACGGTGCGCCAGATGCCGTCGTTCGCCTTGTACTTGAGGACCAGGCAGTCGATTACCCAACCAAGATAGAGGCGCATCTCGGACAATTCCTCGTATGCCCGCTCCAACTCGGCCGGGTCGGAAAAGACGCCGACCGTTATGTGAGGCGTTATCTCTGCGCCGAACTTGCCGCCATATGCAGGGTACTGGGGGAACTCCGCCAGTATAGCCTTATTAAGATAATTGATCCGCTCGGGATAGGCCGGGCGCAGGAAGAGCACCCCGCCATCTTTAAAGCAGCCGAAATCCCGCAGCGACGTCCGTATCGGGGAAGCTGAGGAGATCGCCTTCCGTAGCCTGGGGAGGTGCTCAGGCAACTGGTCGTAGGGCATCAACGGCCCGGCTATCGTGATGTGCGGCTCGATGTCGTACATGTGGTCCGGCATGTAAAGCTGGCGGTAGTGGTCCGCGAAGGCGCAGATGTCGTTGGGAGGCACGGCGATCACGATAGTAGCGCCCGTCTGAGGTTGCTCGTTCATACGCGCCTTCTCCCTTCGGCTATTACCCTCGCGTAAGCGTTCTCTACCGCTGCCCATACCTCTTCGGGCGATACTGCACTGTGATAGTTGGCCGCGCCCTGAGCAGCATCACGTAATGCCTCGGCCCCTGCGCTCTTACCTCTACCCGCGACAATCTTGCTTCGACCTGCCGGGTCCCACGGGCCGTAGCGTGCCGGGTCGCTAGGGCCGAAGAGCGCCACCACGGGCGTGCCTACCGCAGCCGCCAGATGCATCGCCCCCGTGTCGTTTCCCAGGAATAAGCTACAACGCTCTATTATAGCCGCCATCTCTCCCCACTCCAGTTTGCCGACCAGGTCTACCACGAAGGGCTGTGTCGCGGAAAAGAGGGCCGATTTGACTTCCTCGGCAGCTTGGCGGTCTTCTCTGCCCGGCCCTCCGAGGAGCAGTATCGTCGGCTCGTAGGTCTCGGCAAGCCAGTCGGCGATACGTGCCCACCCCTGGGGCTGCCATCTCTTCGAGAGGAGCTTCATCCCAGGGTTGGAACCGCCTCCCAGGTGGATAGCCACACAGCCCGACTCGCTTTCTCCATCTTCACCGAATGCCTGCGACAGCAGAGCAGCGGCACGCTTTCTTTCCTTCTCGGTGGGGTAGAACTCAAGCGCTGCATCTCTTCGTGCGGGCAGACCGAGCGCGCGCACCACATCCAGGTACCATTCTACCTCATGCCGCGCGCTATTGCTCGGACAACGCACAGGGTGAGTGAGGCCGATACCCCGGCCGTCGCTGTCCAGCCCTGCTCGTATCGGAATACCCGCAAGCAAGGGAAGCATATTGAGCAGGGGGGAGCGATCGAGTACCAGGGCCGCGCCGTACCGCCCGCGCCTGATCCGCCCGACCATACGTAGATACGAACGAATGTTGCGGAGGGTAGCATCCGGGAAGTTGATAAGGCCGGTGATCCGCAGGTTATTTGTTACGGCAGGCCTCGACCACTCTCCAACCGCCATATTGATCTGGGCTGCGGGAAGTGCCTCTCGCAGGCTTGATATGGCTGCGGTCGACATCAGCACGTCGCCCATGCAGCACGGCTTGATAATCAGCACGCGCTTCAAGCGTGAGTCATGGGGAGATAGAGGTTTAGCCCGGTCTTGCCGCTTCATGCGCCAGGGAAGACCCGCCAGCCGGGCTGCTGCGCCTATTGCTCGCGAGCGGAGACCAGGCAAAGCCAGTCACCCTCCTGCTTCGTTTCACGCACCGGAAGGCCCGCCTTTTCAAGCGCCTGCACCACGGCATCTCTCCGGTCGATAAATATGCCTGAAGAGATAAGTATACCTCCCGGCTCGACAAGATCGTGAAGTGATTGGGCAAGGTCGATGATTACGGTCGCCAGTATATTCGCCACCACGAGCGTGTATGGTCCGTTTCCTTCTGCGGCGAGTGTTGATCCCTGACCAATCTCTATTTGCTCTGACAGCGCATTACGCTCGACATTCTGCCCGGCGGCTTCCACGGCTACGCTGTCGGTATCGAGGGCCGTCACGCGCGTGTCGGGACCACCGAGCTTGGCGGCTGCGATAGCCAGGATGCCGGAGCCTGTGCCGAGGTCGAGAATATTCATGCCGGGGCGAACGTTCTCTTCAAGCGCCTGC
This sequence comes from Chloroflexia bacterium, assembly GCA_038246925.1. GTDB lineage: Bacteria > Chloroflexota > Chloroflexia > QHBQ01 > JADMIH01 > JADMIH01. The sequence goes on along the minus strand of JBBRVL010000296.1, from coordinate 653 downwards.
AGGCAGAGGCGTGTGGTAGCATGGAGGCCCGTGCCGAACGCCATGCCGGGATCGAGGTCGAGAACTACATCATCCTTACGAGGTGTATATTCGAGCCAGGAAGGCTTAATTACTATGCGGCCGGCCACCCTCAGGATGCCGTAATATTCTTTCCAGGCGTTCGCCCAGTCCTCCTCTTTGCACTCGCGTACCTGGAGAGGGCCGATATTCCTCAACGAGCTAAGAAAATAAAGAGCGCGTTCCACCATCTGCCGTTTTTCCGCCGCCTCTTCATCGTTGGGCAGGTAGGTGCGCACGCTGATGGGCCGGGTCGGGTCGATCTCCGGCTGCACCAGCGCCGACCAATCGGCATACTCGCCCTCAGGCGTAACGAGGGGTTGCTCTATTACAACCCCGCCGTTGTACCCGACATCAGCGAATATCCCTCCGACGGTCTCCACCGCCTCCGGGTCGATTTCAACTGATAGCTCTAACCAGGTCGTCATATAGAATTACGAATTACGAATTACGAATTATGAATTATGAATTATGAATTGGGTCTTATGCTAGTTATTTGGAGGTTTTGAGCGAATAATGAGCAGCTATTTACTGCTGGAAAGGCAAACACAGCCTAGTTGGCTACAAAAAGCACCTGTTCTCACCCGTTTTTGGCC
>JBBRVL010000295.1:0-5341 GCA_038246925.1 Chloroflexia bacterium | reverse complement strand
TCTGCCTCGCGGATAAGGCTGCTTCTGCTTCATCACCGCCAATACGACCTAGTGCCCAGGCAGCATGCCCTCTCACCAATTCGGGTTCCGACCCCAAAGCGCGCACCAGGGCAGGCACGGCGGACGGGTCACCGATATTACCCAGGGCTACGGCAGCATTGCGCCGCATACCTATCCACCTAGTTCGCTTGACGGGGCTGTGGCGAAATCTCCCCTTAAAATTGTCTTCACTTATGTCAAGTAATTCGATGAGAGAAGGACTCGCGCCGATCCCTTGCTGCGGTGCAAACTCCACGTGGTTCATAGCCTTCGCTTTGCGATTTACAGGACAGACATCCTGACATATATCGCAGCCGAAGACCCAATCCCCGATAGAGGACCTTAGCTCTCTCGGTATCGGGCCGCGTAGCTCGATGGTGAGGTACGATATACACTTATTATTATCGAGCACCCCGGGCGCAATCAATGCCCCGGTCGGGCAGGCCGGCATGCAGCGGGAGCACGAACCGCAGTTGGTACGCACCTCATCGTCGGGCGGAAGAGCAACATCAAGAAGAAGCTCCCCCAGCAGCACCCACGACCCATATTCACGGTTCAGGAGGTTGGTGTTCTTGCCGTACCAGCCAAGTCCCGCTCTTTGCGCTACAGCCCTATCCACAATACGCGCCGTGTCGGCAAGGGCGCGCGCCTCTACATGCCTGCCAAGCTGCTCCTGAACAAAGGCGTGCAGCGCCCACAGCTTATCCTTGAAGACCTCGTGGTAATCCAGCCCCCACGCATACCGCGCAACCCGTCCGCGCGGACTTCCCGGCTCAGACGGTATCACCGCGTCATCCGACAGGTAGCTTATCCCAAGCGAAACCACAGTCTGAGCTGATGGCATCAGGTTACGGGGGCTCCCGGCAATCGAGGCCCGCTCGGCAGTGAACCACGCCAGTCCCGATAACAGTCCAGCCTCGATCCTCTCCTCAAGCACTTTCTGCGTCTCAGGAAAAGGCTCCGCCGTCGTGAAGCGCGCCAGGTCGAAGCCAAGCTCATGCGCCCGCCGCACGATCTCAGCCTTGAGCGCCTCGGCTTCACCGGGAGTAAGGTCCACAGCCTGGTTAGCCACGCTTTCTTCAATTGAAAACACACTTGTTGCCGTGACGCGTACCTCTCCAATATGACCCATGCAAAGAGCAGGGAAATTTGTACCCTAAACACGTAATTATACCACGTCAGACCTTCCTGCCGGGCATTCGTAGGGGCGGACCTGTGTGTCCGCCCTGTCCGGGTACGTTAGACCAACAGGGCGGACCCGTGCGTCCGCCCTACGACAAACAAAGAGAGCGTCCGACCGGACGCTCTCCACTACGCCTATGCTATTTACTTGGTGCCGTTCGAGTGGACCACTAGCTCCTGATTCGAGATTTTCATCCCCAATTTGTCCTCGAACTCCCGCAAGAGGCTCTTGCTCCCCTCGAATGCATCAACCGGGAGAGGCTCGCCCTCCAGCAAGCGCCTGAGCAATGCCAGCTCACTGCGCGAGAACGACTTGCCGTGGAGCTTATATTCCTCGAATGCCTCCCACGCGACGGGAGCTACGGCCTGCGCGCACACAGCCACCTGGTTAGCAAGATCACGAATCTCTTTCTGGGCGTGGGGGTCCATTCTCAGCCGGAGAAAGTGAAAGAGGTTATGCAGGTTCATCTGCCAGTAGAACTGGGTGTAAACAGAGAGAGGCAGTATCATGCGCGCAATCTCCCGCGCAATATTATCTTCAAGGAAGCCTTCATAGTTGGCGTAGGCCGTCTCCCTGTTGGACTTCAGATGCGCCAGGAATCGCTCGACAACTTCGGGCGGCACAGGATCGGCAGAGCGGCCCTGCTTGTTATCCTTGCTTTGAAAGTTCACTTCCTCCCACGCAGGCTCGTGGAACTCTTCCTTCACTATCGAATAACGCGCGCTCTCTTCATTAATACTGGCCGTCCTATGGCGCAGCCACTGCCTCACCACAAATATCGGGGCTTTGATATGGAACTTGAGCACGACCATCTCGAAGGGGGTGGTGTTCCCACAGAGTACTGTCTTATCGTTCCGCCTGACCACTAAGATACCTGTTGATACAGTGGCACAATAGATATTGCCTCTGTACGGCTCATATCCGTCCTGAATGGTTCCTTGATTTGCTACAGGCTCGATGCAGCGTGAGTTGGCATTCAGACGATACATCGGTTTGGGAGCATTGGAGCCAAACACCCGTGGGATGTGAACACTGACCGAAAATGGTTGGCTGGTTATGGCACCCAGGGTTTGCACACGATCAGCCAACTCCTTAGAACTGCTGTAATAGACCCAGGTGCGCCGCTTCTCAGTGCCATCTGAGTTGCGTAAACCATCTAGTATGCCCTGCCGAAAGCGCGTGCTTGCTGTTAGCACCCAAGCGGGCATGGTCTTTTCCTTGCCAGTGGTGTAGAACTGGCGAAAGAAGTCCCGACCATCCGGTAGATGAACCCAGACAATATCTGCAACTCGATAATCAATTTCTAGCTTGGTGAGAACTCTGGTTAGATATGTAAGTTCCCGTTCTTTCCGCAGATGGAATGAAATCCCATTCCTGAATGTCCCGCCAGCGTGGCCATCGCCAATGAAGAATCCTACAAGTTGGCCATAGGTGTACTCGTCCGAGAAGTTCCAAGGGTTTGGCAATGCCCCTGCGACTCCTTGGTAGCTTGCTACCTTCTTGTAGCGTATTGTTGATTTACCCGCGATTTGTTCGGCAGGCACTAACCCCCAATCTGTATACTTTGTCTTCACAAACATCTTGTGATTGGGTGTCACCTTCAAGTCTACTTGTCCATGTCTCAAGTAATACATGTCGGCATCTCGGGGGAATCTCACTACCTCACTGGGCCGCTCGAAAATCAGTTCATCTGTACCTGGATGATACGCAGCTACCTCTATGCCCTGTCCTTCGAGCCACATTGTATGTGCATCAGGCCAGGGAACAAAGCGGATTAAGCCATCCACGTCCTTAATGAGAACCTCGGTCTCCTCATCGTAGCAGTGGTCGTGCCGCAGCAAGTAGCGGATTAGACCCCGGTCTTCGCGCACCGTCTTTGTGCCACCTGCATAAGAAACACGTGCTGCCTGCACTATGCTCTGGTCGCTTCCCATGTAATCTACAAGGCGCACGAACCCGTGGCTCGGCACCGATAACTCTTTATCCAGCAACTCTTCGGCAACTTGCGAAATAATATGTCCCATTTCCGTTACCCTCACTTTCCGGCTCAATCGGCTGCATTATATACCAGTGCGAGTGTGGAAAACTTCGTCAGCCTCTGCCGCCAAACGAGGGGCAAAGAGAAACCCCAGACAGTCCTGACGGATCATCCGGGGTTCTTGCGTCTCAGGTTGGGCCGTGAAGCCTTTTCCCTCTGACAAGCTCAATTATAGGGGCGATACAACTTCAAGTCAATAGATCAAACAACGACTTATCCTCATCCTCACCAACCGTGGAAGGTCAGAGAGACATCTACTTGGGGTAGGCGAAATGCTGGACGGTATCAACCAGATTGTCGAGATCGAACGGCTTGCTGATAACCGCATCCGCGCTGCCTCGTGCTTCCTCACACAAACGCCTCGAAGCTGACATGAGAATTACCGGCAGATCCTTCAGGTTTGGATCCCTCTTGATCATGCGGCAGACCGTCAGGCCGTCCAGAACAGGCATCATGGCATCGAGCAGTACAACGTCAACGGGGGCATCCGAGATAGCCTTATATGCCTCATACCCGTTGCGTGCGATATCAGTGTCATAGCCTTCGCTCTCTAAAAGAAACGAGCAAAGCGCTGCCAAGTCTGGATCGTCGTCGACCACTAGTACTTTAGGCAATTCTTTCACACCAGCCACCTTTCGTCATTTCACCTCCGACTTACTACCGATATACATAGGCATTTATCATGCCAACCGGCTGTGAAGGACTTCTTTACAAATCTTTACAGGGGAATATTCCCATGTTTTTTGGGCGGGTTGGTGTCACGTTTGTTCCTGAGCATCTGAAGGGCGCTAATCAGCTTTGGTCGCGTTTGTCGAGGCTCTATAACATCATCTATAAAGCCGCGCGCCGCTGCTACAAACGGGTTGGCAAACTTCTCTTGATATTCGGCAACCAATTGCTTACGTGTCGCCTCCGGATCGGCACTCGACTCGATCTGGTCCTTGAAGATGATATTCACAGCCCCATCCACACCCATAACGGCTATCTCGGCTGTCGGCCAGGCATAATTCACATCACCCCTGATATGCTTTGAGCTCATAACATCGTACGCACCACCATATGCTTTGCGCGTAATAACCGTAACTTTGGGCACGGTAGCCTCGCAGTATGCATACAGTAGCTTCGCACCGTGGCGGATTATCCCCCCATGCTCTTGCTTCACTCCCGGTAGGAAACCCGGAACATCCACGAAGGTAACAATAGGGATGTTGAAGCAATCGCAGAAGCGTACAAAGCGAGCCGCCTTCGTAGAAGCATCTATATCGAGCACACCGGCCAGCACTAGCGGCTGCTGTGCCACTATCCCGACCGATTGGCCCCCAAGTCTCGCGAAACCGACGATGATATTGCCCGCGAACAATTCTTGTACTTCCAGGAACTCGCCATCGTCAACGATTTTCTTTATGACCGCCTTCATGTCGTAGCCCTTTGTCGGCATGTCGGGCACGATGCTATTCAGGTCGTCGTCCAGGCGGGATGGCGGGTCGTCTGTAGGTACGAACGGGGGGTCAGCCAGATTGTTGGAGGGAAGATAGCTTACAAGGCGGCGAAGCGTCATCAGGCATTCTTCTTCGCTGTTGAGCGCGAAATGCGCCACACCCGATGTGCTGTTGTGGATTGTCGCCCCGCCCAACGTCTCGAACGTCACGTCTTCGTGCGTAACGGTCTTCACCACGTTCGGCCCGGTGACGAACATGTACGAGGTATCCTTGACCATGAGGATAAAATCGGTCATGGCCGGAGAGTAGACCGCCCCGCCCGCGCACGGACCCATCACAGCCGAGATTTGCGGTATCACACCCGACGCCAGCACGTTTTTCAGGAAGACATCAGCATAACCCCCCAGGCTGAGCACGCCTTCCTGGATGCGCGCCCCGCCCGAGTCGTTCAGGCCGACGATGGGCAACCCGGACTTCATCGCCAGGTCCATCAGCTTGCAGACCTTCTCGCCGTACGCCTCCGAGAGCGAGCCGCCGAAGACGGTGAAGTCCTGTGAGAAGACGGCTACCGCGCGGCCATCCACGCGGCCGGTGCCGGTGACGACGCCGTCCCCCAGAAAGTGCGGTAGTCCTGGCTCGGGC
>JBBRVL010000294.1:0-5348 GCA_038246925.1 Chloroflexia bacterium | reverse complement strand
GGAAGGCCACGCCCGAAGGTGGATCGACACGCTGTCCCACTGCCCACATGTCGTCAGGGGAAGAGTCCGACAGAGCCTTGAAGCTAATGCCAGGCGGCGCACTCGTGTTGAGCGTCCAGACGCGACCGTCGTAATGGAGTATGCCTCGCTCGCCCGCAACCCAAAGGTCATCGGGCGCAAGCGCCACCACATCGTTGAGAGGGCCCACATCTGGCGCAGCTACCTGCACCCAGGCGCCGTTTGTCCACCGCGTGATGAGGCTCAGGGCCACCTGGTTCTCCCAGTAGACCCCCACGGCCCATGCGTCATCGGGGGCAAGTGCATCTACAGCATGCAGGTCGCTATACTGTGGTGACCAGCCCACGAAATCCCAGCTAATACCGTTATAGTGGTAAATCTGGCTGCCTACAGCCCAGAGGTCGTTTGGACCGCTCCCTGCTAAGCCGTTCAGAGGCCACACATAGTCATTGAAAGGCACCTCCGTCCATGTTGTACCATCCCAATGAATAATGAAGCCTACTGTTGCCGTTCCCCGGTCGAAGTGCCCTACCGCCCACACGTTATTAGGTGCCACGTAGAACACATCGGTCAATTGCCGCCCCCGCTCTCCGGGATTGGGGCTGGGCACGATGGACCAGGCGCTACCGTCCCAGTGCGCTGTGAAGGTGGTATCCGGGTAGCCGTATAGGCCATTCCAGCCAACAATCCACACATCGTATGGCCCACCTGCCGCCACCGCCCTGAGGCCCGTACCGGGCACGCTGTGGACAACGTTCCACCGATTGCCCTCCCAACGCAGCACACCGGCATCAGCTACGGCCCAGGCGCTAGTGCGCGAAAGGGCCGCCACGTCATGTATTGCGCCGTATCCCTGTTCAGTGGGTATCTCCCTCCAAGCCGGCCTGCATTCGGGGGGGTGAGTGACCGTAGCCAAGGATGTGGGTGTAGACATGGGGATTTCCGTGTTCGTCCGTGTAGCGGTTGTCGTGTTGCTCGGCGGCACTACGGTGTTGGAGGGGGTAGCTATGGTAGACGTGAAGTTGGGCGCGGTTGGCACAGAAGTGGGAGTGCGGGTGGGTGGTGTGCCAGTCACTGTGACGCAGGGCACAACCGGCAGGATGCTCGCCTCCACGCTATCGAGCCACAGTGCTGCGCCGAAGCCGGCCACCACTATGGCCGTCTGCCCACCCGGTGTGTCGATTACGGCAGCGCCGCTGGTGTAGCGAGCTACGTTTAGACTGGGGCCTGCGCTCCAACTGTTCGTGGCTGGGTCGTATAGATAGGTGTTGTTGGTGTAGCCAGACGAGGCGCTCCCGCCTATCATGTAGAGCTTGCCCCCTAAGACGGTGCTGGCCGGGCCAGTCGAGGCGAGGGGAGACGGTGGCCCTTCACTCCAGGTGTTGGTGGCTATGTCGTAGATATACAGATTGTTGGTCGAGCCGCTGCCCGTGTCCCCGTTGGCAACATAGATCTTGCCATTGATGGCATCGGTCGCCATATAGCGCTTGGCCTGCGGCAATGGGGCAAGGGTGTTCCAGGTGTTGCTCGCTATATCATAGGCGTATACCGCGCTGCCAGGAACGCCGTATTGGCCGCCACCTACCACGTACACCTTGCCGTTCCAGTAGGCAAGTCCATGATTGGAAACCGGCGCAGGCACCGGAGCGCCCTGCGACCAGCTGTTGGACGCTATATCGTAGATGCCGTTGACCGACTCACCTTCGGCGGTGCCACCTACCATGTAGATCTTGCCGTTGTAGCCATATTCGGCCTGCGAGCCGGTGCCTGCGCCATAGGGATAAGAGGCCATGGTGGTCCAGGAATCGGTGGCGTAATCATACTTGTAGACTGTGTTGCGGCGCCCGGAAGCGCGGCCGGCGAAGCCGTAGATGTTGGTGCCATTGCTCGCTACGGCTAGGCCCGCCATAAACTCCGGGTAGTTGGCCCTAACTGCCCACGGGCCTGGGGTGCCTACTGACGTACAGGTCGTGGCTGTTGCCGTCGGTGTGCCCTGGACGACTATGTTGCTCTGCGCCGGCAGTTTGGAGGGATTGCCCGCCGGACCTCCCGCAAGCGCTATTCCCGCCGTCACCAGCGTGGCAAACAGCAGCAACAGCAAGGGAACAGATAATACTCGCCAGCTTCGACTTTTGGTCTTCACTTCGTTCATGTCCACACCTTCCCTTCTACTTCTACTCCCTTGGCAGAAAGGATGCCGATATCCGCTCAACCTTGCGCGTCAGGTGACAGGCCTGCTGCCATGAACTACGCCAAGTTCTCTGTACACTCTGACTGTGCCGTTCGTGGAGGCTAGGATCTGCCGGTTAGGGGCGTCAGAAATGTCTTGGTGGCGCGGCGAGTGGAAGGAGAGAGCATGAGCGAAAAGACGCGCGGCGTCTTTAGTGAGAGCGCCCAAGTAAAGGCAATTATTGCACCGATTTCGAGCAGAGTCAATACTTTCGCCCTTCGCAGTCCAACAATAATCAGGGCTTAGAAGGAACCCGCTGCCTAACCTCCGGTTCCTGGTGGAGCCGTCGGTTGTCGGTCGCCGGAGAAACCTGATTATATTGACACCTTGACGATGAGGACGGACTGCTGACGACCGACCACCGAGCACTTCAGGTAAATATGCTACAATCTTTGTATGGAGCGTCTAGCTGCTAAAGAGATGTACCGATATCCACTGCTTATCTCGCGGTGGTTGGAAGTTGCAAAGAATGCAGGTGATGATGACGATATGGCACGGCATGGCGCGGTTATGCGGTTGGCGGATGCTATTACCTTCTACCTGGGAGCAGTAGCCGTTGGGCACTATTCGCAGGCGTTGTACACGGGGCGGATCGATATGGACCCGACGCTTGCGCGAAGTTTGCGGAGTCTGAAGCGAGTGCTGCCGGGGCAGTGGTTGCTCTGGGCGGCGAGAGGGCTTGGAGCGACATCGGAGGGTGGTATAGAAAAGCTGTCGGCGTGGTATGCCGGCCCGCAGAGTGGTGAAGTGGCGGAGGCATATAGAAGATTACGCGAAGTGATGGTTGAGAAGTTCGGGTACGCGGGTGAATATGGCCCACGCGAGACGGTAGCGCCCAGGGTGCTGCTTGAGATGGTGGACCAGTACAGGATTATCCGTGGGAAGAGGCTGGAAGGGCAGGCGTCATTCGGGCATGATGGCGCGGTAGCGGGCGCGCTGCTGGGCGGGCTTGAGGCGCTGTTGGGGTCGAGCGATTTCTTCACAGAGTACGAGTTATACGCGCCTCAGCAGAGGCAGCTTCTGATGGGAACCAAGCCGATAATGCCGATGCCGCCGATGACAGCGCCGGGAGACGCGGAGGGGAGTCTGCTGCTTTATCCGCCCGGCGAAGCGCCTGATTACACTAAACGCCCTAACCTTCAGAACGAGCGAGCGCCGCTCTTCCCTCTTGACCCTCTGCTTGTGTATGGGCGGTGTGATGCGTGTGATACATACAGAGTAGGAGCGTTACGGGGAGTAGTGGCTGAGGTGCCTGCTTATATGGGATTGGACCCTGAATGTGGGCATGAGTTGGCGATAATGGGGCACAGATAAGAGCACGCATATTAGAATTAGGTACCGAGAAACCGAGAATATGTATGTGGGGGTTCCGCAAGTGGGTAAGAATATGCAAGAATTACTGGACAAGTTACATAATGCTTTCTTCGCCTACAACTTGACCCAGCTAATGGGTGTACTGCTTTTCCTCACGTGTATATTTGTGTGTTGGTTGCTTAGCTTGCTGTTCACGAACTCCGCGCCAATACCCTAAAGAAAGCTAGCACCTTACGGCTGCTATTAGAAGTAAGATATTAAAAGTACCAGCACGCTATACCAAGCACTAGAAACGGAGGAGATAAGATGGGGGCTATTTATGATACAACGGTCCAGTTCTTCAAGGATGAGGAGTGGGTCTATGTGGAGATCGAGGGGAAGCCTGCGCTCAGTTTGAATTATGCTGGGAAGAGCGGTACGTGGTCTTGTTTTGCTAAGGCTGAGGAAGATAAGGAGATGATGCTCTTTTATTCCTATTGCCCGGTGAAGGTGCCTGAGAACAAGAGGCCGCTGGTGGGTGACTTCCTGACACGGGCGAATTATGGTCTGTTAGTCGGCAATTTCGAGATGGACTACAACGACGGCGAGGTGCGATACAAGACGAGCATCGATATCGAGGGCGACAAGCTCAGTGTTGCCCTGGTGAAAAGGTTGGTTTACGACAATCTGGCTGTGATGGACAGGTATTTGCCCGGGGTGCTGTCGGTGATATATGGAGGGGCATCACCGACGGAGGCGATTGCGCAGGTAGAGAATTAGCATAGGGGCGTAATATCGCCTTGCAATACGTCATGCCTTTAGCGTATCGCGTCCTGCTCCTGCTGATGGTTGTGGTGGGGGTGGGTGGGTATGCTTACTGGGCGGTTAATGGCGGGTTGGTGCGCGAGGGGAACTGGATAGGCGTTGATTTTCATGTCTATTACCAGGCGGGGCTTGCGCTGAGACGGGGTGGGGATATTTACGGTGGGGCTATCTCGCCGCCTTATGTGTATCCTCCTCTTTTGGCGTTGCTGGTGGCGCCTCTCACTTTTCTCCCGGTAACTGTGGCTACTATATTGTGGAAGGTTTTGCAGCATGTCTGCCTGGTGGCGGTGGGCGGGCTGTTGGTCAGTATGCTTCCGGTGGGTAAGCGTGCGCTGGCTGTGGGAGTGCTATGCCTGGGGCTGCTTACGGTGGTGCAGGATGAGATAAGGGTGGGAGAGTCGAACAGCCTGGTGCTGCTGGTGGTGGTCGGAGCGATTTGGATGGTGGCGCGTGGGGAAAAGCGAGAAGCGGGCGCGAAGGCTGATGGGCTGTTTGTAGGGGCGGGGCTGTTGCTTGGGCTGGCGGTGAGCATCAAGGTGCTGCCTGTGCTGGTAGTGGCGTTTTTCCTTTGGAGAGGTCCGCGCAGGGTGGGTGCGGTTGCGGTAGGGAGTTTCGTTGCGCTCCAATTGGCAACGTTGGCGATCACACCTGCGACCTTGCACTACTGGCTGGTGGAGTTCCCCGGCCTGTTTGGGCAGGCGTTTCCGTTCCCCGATAATCAGAGCATCAACGCATTCGTGTCGCGGGCCGTGATGCCGGACGACCCGAATTTGCCGCCTATGCGGATAGTGGAGGCGGATGGCGCGCGTGCGTTGATTACGTGGGGGTTGAACCTGCTGGCGGTGGCAGCTACGGCATATGTACTGTGGAGGTCGCGGGATGCGGCGGTTCGTATGACCGGGGAGGCGCGGACGGTGGGGCTGCTCTTGAAGGTTGGACTGGTGATGCTCACAACATATCTGGTATCGGGTAGCACGTTGAT
>JBBRVL010000293.1:0-5351 GCA_038246925.1 Chloroflexia bacterium | reverse complement strand
TGATCTCCTTCAACTACCGGTTCGTGCCCGCCATACGCCAGACCTATGAGCTAATCAAGAGTGGCGCTCTCGGAGACATCTACCACTTCCGCGCAAGCTACCTGCAAGAATGGCTTATCGACCCTGATTTCCCGCGCACGTGGCGCCTCGACAAGGAAGCGGCGGGCAGCGGCGCGCTGGGCGATCTCGGCTCGCACATAATTGATCTAGGTCGCTTCCTGGTTGGTGAGCCAAAGTCGGTAATGGCGCTCACAAGGACGTTCATCGAAGAGCGACCACTCCCCGATGGCGAAGGTCGCGGCAAAGTAAGCGTGGACGATGCGTTCGAGGCGGTAGTCGAGTTCGAGAACGGGGCCATCGGCACGTTGGAAACATCACGCTTCTGCCCAGGTAGAAAGAACTACCAGGTATTCGAGATAAACGGCTCCAAAGGTTCGATCTGCTTCAACATGGAGCGCCTCAACGAGCTTGAGGTCTACTGGAAAGACGCGCCCGGACGCGAGACCCGAGGCTTCACGAAGGTGCTTGTTACTGAGTCGTATCACCCCTTCTGGTCTAGCTGGTGGCCGCACGGTCACATCATCGGCTGGGAGCACACCTTCGTTCATGAGGCAACACACCTGCTCGATGCCATCGTCAACGATAAAGATGTAGCCCCTTATGGCGCCACCTTCGAGGATGGCTACCGCAACGCCGTAATCTGTGATGCTATCCTGCAATCCTCACAAGAGGGCCGTAGGGTAGAAATCAACTATTAGGTCCGAGGAGTAAGTTCATTTTGGATGCAACAGGCAACAACATCTGGCAGGGTAAGCAGATCAGACTGCGCGCAATCGAGCCGTCTGATTGGCAGACTTTCTATGAGTGGAACCTCGATAGCGACACCGCCCGCTTTGGCTATGAACTCCACTTCCCGCAATCCGAGGAAGCAGCCCGGGAATGGGCCAGGCGAGAGGCGACCAGGCACCACGACGGCGACGAGGCACGCTGGGTGATCGAAGCCCCGGACGGCCTGAATGCGGAGCAGAACCTGGCGGGCACCATAAATACCTATTCGTGCAACAGGCGGAACGGCAGCTTTTCGTATGGGGTCGCGCTCCGCGGAGAGTACCGTCAAAAGGGATACGCGGCTGAGGCTATCATACTGGTGCTGCGCTACTTCTTTAGAGAGTTGCGCTACCACAAAGTCACAGCCCACGTGTACAGCTTCAATGAGCCGTCGATACGCCTGCACGAAAAGCTCGGCTTCGTATGTGAAGGCCGCCTGCGCGAGGTACTGTACACGCAAGGCCATTATGCCGACGAATTTCTCTATGGCATGACGGCTGCCGAGTTCGCGCAAAAGCACGGCCAAGAGATAGGGATTAGGGATTAGGGATAATCAAGGAGGGGCTTGTAACATGCAAGTTGGGGTCGGACTGCCCAGCACAGTGCCTGGGGCGAGTGGACAGATTATCATAGAATGGGCGCGCAGGGCCGACGAAGGCCCTTTCTCAAGCCTGGGCGTGCTTGACCGTCTGGTTTACGACAGCTACGACCCCCTCGTCGCCCTTGCCGCCGCAGCTGCCGTGACTACCAGGGTGAGACTGGTCACGATGATCGTGATTGGCCCCCTCCGCAACACACACATCCTCGCCAAAACCGCCGCCTCGGTTGATGCTCTTTCGGGCGGGAGGTTGGTTCTTGGCCTCGCGGTGGGAGCGCGCAAAGAGGACTATGATCTTGCCGGTGTCGAGTACAGCACGCGCGGCAGGAGGCTCAACGAGCAGTTAGCTCTTTTACGTGACCTGTGGGAAGAGAAGATAGGGCCGCACGACGCAAGCCCCAAAGGTCCGCCTATCCTCGTAGGGGGCATGAGCGACACCGGCTTTGCCCGTATGGCACGGTACACTGACGGCTACGTGCATGGCGGAGGTCCACCCAGGGCATTCGCCCGCGCCGCCGACAAAGCACGCGCCGCCTGGCTCGATACAGGCAAGCCGGGCAAGCCTCAAATCTGGGGGCAAGGTTACTTTGCCCTCGGAGAAGGCACGGCAGAAGCGGGAATGGACTACCTGCGCCACTACTACGCCTTCACCGGCCCCTTCGCCGAGAAGATAGCCTCTGGTCTACTCACCACCCCGCAGGCAATAGCCCAGTTCGTGCGCGGCTACGAAGAAGCAGGCTGCGACGAGCTTGTCCTCTTCCCCACCTCCCCCGACCTTGAGCAGCTAGAGAGGTTGGCGGATGCTGTGGGGCAGAGGTCTTAGTCTGGAACCAAATGTTCACTTTTTACGGCAGCATGGTGTTATTCTGGACCATGGCCTTAGCGATGCAGAGGTCTCGAAAGTGGAAGGTACATTTGGCTTTCGTTTCCCGCCAGACCTGCGCGAGCTCCTTCAATACGCGCTTCCTGTATCGCCAGGATTTCCAAACTGGCGTGATGAGCCTGAGGCATCACTGAAAGACCGTCTTACACGGCCTGCCGACGGAATATGCTTTGATATAGTCAACAACGATTTCTGGATGGAGGAATGGGGACCGAAACCGCCTGATACGCCGACAGCTGTAGACGTTGCGCGGCAGGCAATAGCCAAGGTGCCAATGCTAATTCCTATTTACTCGCATCGCTACATACCTGATGAGCCACACCTTGCAGGTAATCCTATTTTCTCTGTCCATCAAACAGACGTAATCTATTACGGTAGGGACCTTACTAATTACTTAGCCAATGAATTCTTACCTCATGAAGAGCGTCGTTTTCCTGATTATGGGGATGTACGTAAAGTCAGGTTTTGGAGCCAGCTTGTAGAAGCCTGGTGGAGCTATTGATGAGCAAACCCAAAACCCAAAACCCCAAACCAAAGATCGTCATCCTGGGCGGTGGCCCAGCAGGGCTGTACTGCGGCCTGCTCATCAAGAAGGCCGACCCATCGCGTGAGATTACGATAATCGAGCGCAACCCGGCGGGCGTGACTTACGGCTGGGGCGTGGTCTTCTCTGATCGCACGCTCGCCTCCTTCCAACGGGCCGACTACAAGACCTACCAGCAGATCGCCGATAACTTCGTCATCTGGGACGCCATCGACGTGCATTACCGGGGCGAGACGGTCAGATGCGGGGGCCACGTGATCGCCGCCATCTCCCGCAAGGTGCTGCTCGACATCCTCCAGAAGCGTTGCATCGAATTGGGCGTGGAGATGAAGTTCGAGGTTGAGGTAAACGACCTTACACAGCTTCCCCCGCACGACCTCCTGATAGCCGCTGATGGCGTGAACAGTATCACCCGCAAGATGTACGAGGAGCAGTTCAAGCCGAGCGTCGAATGGGGCAAGGCGCGGTATATCTGGCTCGGCGCGGATAAAGTACTCGACGCTTTCAATTTCATCTTTGTAGAGAACGAACATGGCCTCTTCCAGGTCCACGCCTACCCATTCAGCGGCACCACCAGCACATTTATAGTCGAATGTGACGAGCAATCATGGCTGAATGCCGGGCTGGACAAAGCCACCGAGGCAGAAAGTCTCGCTTACTGCCAAACTCTCCTAGACGAGCACCTGAACGGCACCCAGCTAATCTCCAACAACTCCAAATGGCTCAGCTTCCCCACCCTCAAGGCCAGGAACTGGCACACAAAAATCCAAAATCCAAAATCCAAAATCCAAAATATCGCCCTACTAGGAGATGCTGCCCATACTGCCCACTTTTCCATCGGCGCGGGTACAAAGCTGGCTATGGAAGACGCAATCGCCCTCGCCACCGCTCTTGACCAGCACTCGAATATAGAAGCGGCTCTCAACGAATACGAGCTTGAAAGGAAGCCTGTAGTTGAGACTTTTCAGCGAGCCGCCGCCGAGAGCCAATCTTACTTCGAGACGATCAAGCGCTACCTGGGCCTGCCACCGACGCAGTTCGCCTTCCAACTGCTCACCCGCAGTGGTCGCATCTCCTATGATGACCTTCATTTCCGGGATGCCCACTTTGGTGACATGGTGGACCGCTACATGGCCGGACAGTCTGATCATAAGCAGGCCCCTATTCTCGCACCACCGCCCATATTCGCCCCGCTCAAGCTGAGAGGCCTGGCACTATTTAACCGCATCGTCACCAGGCCCTTTTCTGATACTGAGCCACAGGGACAGATACAAGTACGTGGAACAGGGTTGGTCATGACCGAGGTATGCGCAGTCTCCATCAGTGGGCGTGTGTCGCCGGACTCCAGTGGAATGTACAACGAGATACATAAAGAGGCATGGGCGCGGATCGTCGGCGGAATACATAAGCAAAATGGACATATAGGCGTACAGCTCGGTCATGCAGGTCGCCGGGGCGCGGTACGACCACGAAGCGAAGGGCTGGACAGGCCCCTGCGCGAAGGTGGGTGGCCTCTCATTTCAGCGTCTGCTATTCCTTATACCCCTAAAAGCCAGATGCCCAAAGAGATGGACCGCGCCGATATGGACTGCGTGTGCGACGACTTTATGCAGGCGACCCGTATGTCGGACGAAGCCGGGTTCGATCTGCTTCAACTTCACTTCGCCCATGGTTATCTACTGGCGAGCTTCCTCTCTCCGCTTACCAACCTGCGCGCCGACGAGTATGGCGGCGACTCACTGAAGCGCGCCCGCTTTCCACTTGAATTATTTGAAGCAGTGCGAGCAGCCTGGCCCCAGGAGAAGCCGCTTTCCGTGGCATTATCAGCGTCCGATTGGGCGAGGGGCGGCGTCGAGTTGGAGGAAGTTATCGCCTTTGCCGTCCTTCTCAAAGAACATGGCTGCGATTTAGTAGAGGTGCTGGCAGGCCAGACCACACCTGCGAGCGAACCACCCTACGGCAAAGGCTTCCTGACACCCATGAGCGACCGCATACGCAACGGCTCAGGCATCCCGACGATGGTAGGCGGCTACCTCACCACCAGCAGCGAAGCTAATACCATTCTGGCCGCGGGTCGCGCCGATCTATGCATCATGAGCACCACAACGTAGGGGCATGGCGCGCCATGCCCTGCCTAGGGCAGCCCCCACGCCATGCGCTCGCGGAAGTCCTGGAACTCAGGCGGCAGCATCGCCAACACCACAGGCACAAAGCCGCTCAGCCATTGTGCCACCTGCGACTCTCTTACGTCCTCAGACAACCCCTGCACCGGGAAGACCGTTGCCACCGCCAGCAACGCCATAACGAGCATCACCGACATAACAAACCCGAGCAAAGCCCCAAGCAGATGATCGAGCCAGCCCAGAAAGAGGAGGTTAGCCGCTATTCGCAACATCGATGCCGCCACGCCCAGGACCACGCTGAACCCAACCATCACCAGCACAAAGGCGATAATGCGCGCCCAGTTCGGATCAGCCACCAACCCGCCGCCATCTTCC
>JBBRVL010000292.1:0-5370 GCA_038246925.1 Chloroflexia bacterium | reverse complement strand
TGATAGGGTTACACACGGCTGACAACTGATAGCTGGTACTATTACCTTTCTTATACGACACAATATGACTATTATCCACATGACTACAGTGGTTGTATAATGTATGAGGCTGGCATGAGAATTGCATGCTCAGGCTGCGAGGAACTACTATTATCAATAGAAGTTGTCGCATTTAGAAGAGATAAGGGGCGCACATGGCCCAGCAGATGATGTGGAATGCCTGGCAGGAGACATTTCGGGGCCAGGCCACTGATGGCACAATCGTTACGGTCGAGCAAGAGGCAATGGACATCGCCCACAGGAAGGCCGGCACCGCCGTTTATGAAAGCGACTGGTGGCCTGAGACCCTAACGCGCGTCCTCGAGCACTGGGGCATCTACTATAAGAAATGGCTAGACGAAGACACTGGCAACCCTCGACTTCATTTCACAACCAGCGTGCCCGAAAAGCCTAACGAGGCCACCAAGCCTGCTTCTGGCCCTCTAAGCGCTCGCTTAACCTCTGGTCCCCTCAATACTCGCAATCTCACCAAAGACTGAGAATAGGGGTTGGGGATCAGGGGTTAGGGGTTGGAAACGTGAAACGTGAAGCCTTGAACGTATGCGCTAATCCCTAATCCCTAATCCCTACTTCCCCTCCGGCTTCACGAATGTCTGCTTGTCCCTCTTGAGGGTGGTCTTATACATCTCGCGCATCTGCTTGCGTGTAAGGCGCTTGCCGCTCTCGAAGTATTCTATCGCCACGTTGCCCATCGCCCATGTGCCCAGCGCGGCGATCCCACCTGCTACCGCCCAGCCTCCCACAGGCACCAACTTGGCGCCCTGCTGAGCGAGGTAACGAAATGCCAACCCGCCCGCGATGGTAGAGATCATCTCTTTAGCGTGGTGTGAGGTGAAAGGCTCGCCGTATATAGCCGCTATACGAAGGATCATCCTGGCCTGCATGGTCAGCAGCACCGGGATGTCAAGGAAAGGCACAGGCTCGGCCCCGACCGCTGTATTCAGTATTGCGGATTGGCGCACAATCCTTTGGGCGGCGCTCTTTCTCAGCAAGGGCAATTCTCTGCCCAGCGCAATCGCAAGGTCCGGCAAGGCATCGACAAG
Organism: Chloroflexia bacterium; assembly: GCA_038246925.1. Taxonomy (GTDB): domain Bacteria; phylum Chloroflexota; class Chloroflexia; order QHBQ01; family JADMIH01; genus JADMIH01. Next base: position 4,267 of record JBBRVL010000292.1, on the reverse strand, counting down.
CGCGGGCACGAGTTTTTCGGCTACGTTCGTCCCTTTCTTGGCCGATATGGTAACGACAGACATGCCCAGGCGCGTGGAGGCATCAGCCATGGCCTTGTCGGCTTGCTTGCCTAGCAGGTCGATCTTGTTAAGCGCAACCACGACTGGACGACCCATAGATTGTAAATAGCGGAGAAGGTCGGCGTCGCCCTGGCGCAGGCCCGCGCCCGCGTCGAGCATCAGCAAGATAGCATCGGCCTCCGATGCGCTACGGGCGGCAATCTCTGCGCGGTCAACGCCGCCCACCTCTCCAAAGCCCGGTGTATCAACCAGCACAAAAGGGCCGAGCGACCTTTGCATCGGCGCTTTCGTCGTGCCTGGTATTGGGCCGACCTCTGATACATCTTTGCCTTCAAGCAGGTTGAACAAGGTCGACTTCCCCGAGTTGACCGGCCCTACTATAGCCAACTTTGTTCCCGCCTCGCGGCGAATGTCAGCCCGCATCTGCTCCAAGTCAAGCGATTTTAGTATCGCCCGCAAGTCGTCCATAAGAATAGGCAGCTTAACAGGGGCTGCCACCACCGCCGGATAGCGCATATCTCCTCCTTCGGAGAATTACGAATTACGAATTACGAATTACGAATTATTTATTCTTTAATCAATTCGTAATTCGTAATTATACAGAGCAACCGTTGTGCCGTTGAGAAAATAACACTTTTGGCGCTTTTACAGGGGGGAAAATTCCTGGTATAGTTAGAGGGCAATGCTATCCCCTTTTACACGCTTGAACCGGACTCCGCCCGCTATCTGGGTGGCCTTACTCTTTTCTGTAGTGATACTGGTAGGGGCCGGTTTAGTCGGTGCCCTCGCTCGCTCACAACAACCTGCCCCTGAGCCTCCACAGATGGTTGCGCAGATTCTCCCCGCAGCCAATCTTAGCACCACCCCCAAGCCGCTTCTGCCGTCAGAAACAAGTCATCCGGTGCTGCTCGAACCTGCAGAGACTCTCGCGCCCTTGCCGACTGCTACCGCCCCACCTATCGAGCCGACGGTAGAGCCTACCGCGACAGCTACTGGGGTCGTGATCCCTGAACAGCCTACGGCCACCGAACCCCCTCCGACGGCCCAGGCAAGCAACGATCCAGACCTGCTGCCGAATGGTGTCCGATATGGAGAGCGCAAGCCGGAACTGCCGAGTCGCATAGTGCGCATTGCTTCACCTGATATCAAGCTCGATACTTCGGTCTACGAAGTCTACGCACCAAAGGGAGTATGGGAAGTCGCTGATTATGCCGGGGGCCACCACTATGACTCCAAGAACCCAGGTGAGGGTGGCAATATAGTTGTCTCGGGCCACAATAACTGGCGCGGCGAAGTTTTCCGCTATCTTGAGTTCCTCAAGCCGGGCAACACTATCAACGTCTGGACCCTTGACGGCAAGAAGTATACCTACCAGGTACAGGAGCTGAAGAAACTGAAAGAGGCAGGCGTCAGCATGGCCCAGCGCCTCCTGAACGCCAAGGTGATGGACCCGACCACGGACGAGCAGTTAACCCTTATCACCTGTTGGCCCTACAAGACCTTCACCCATCGCATCATCGTAATAGCCAAGCTTGTGGATTAGGGATTGGGGGTTGGGGGTTAGGGGTTAGAAATGAGTTCAAGATTCAGGGTTTCGCATATTGCCTCTAATCCCCAATCCCTAATCCCCAATCCCTAATCCTATGTACGATATAAGCGTTCCCATCCGGCCCGGCATGACTGTCTGGGGCGATGAAGTGCCGGTTGAAGTCAGCCCTATCCTCACCGTAGCCTCGGACGGCGCGGCTGTGTCCCGTCTTGTCCTGGGTACCCACACCGGCACGCATGTAGACCCGCCCGCTCATTTCATCGAAGGCGGGGCTGCCGCGCACGAATTGCCTCTTGAGGCGATGCTAGGCCGATGCGTGGTGCGGCGGTTCGATGAGCAGTTCGAGATCACAGCCACCCGCCTGGAAGGGGCAGACATACCACTCGGCACAGAGCGGCTTTTGCTAGCGACCCCTTCCGCCGCGCTCTGGGACGAGCCGGGCTTCCACACTAATTACACGGGACTTTCACCCGACGGCGCGGAATGGTGCCTCACTCGGGGCATACGCCTGGTCGGTATAGACTACCTTTCTATAGAGCGCGTCGACTCGCCTACCGCGTGGAAGACCCACCTCACCCTCTTGAGCGCAGGCGTGGTGATCCTTGAAGGGCTTGATATGCGTGCGGTTCCCGAAGGTGACTACTTCCTCCTCTGCCTTCCCCTTCTCCTTTATGGCGGAGATGGTGCTCCGGCCAGGGCCGTCCTCCAGTCTATTGTTTGAGCACTGATCGTTTGTAGCATAAGTCACGTTCCGCTTCCTCCATTGTCCTCAAGAGCTTGCTATCATTGACATTGCGCTTGATCGTCTTCTATACTAAGCTGGACTGCCTGTTGACCTCGTTTCTGGTCGCTAACCGCTATGACCCGACATTCCACGACCTTAACCCTCATAATAGTGCGTCTATTCGTGGCCTGCACTACTTTTCTGCTACTCACATCCGCCGTCATGCACAGGCAAGACCACGATGGGTATCAGGCGACTCATCTCTTCTTCATGCCACGTGAAAACTGGGAGATGGATAAAGGGCGCGGGATGCTGTATGAAGAAGAGCATTATGTCTCATTCGAAACGGGTGAGCTAAATGAGAGAGATCTCACTGGATATGAACATGAATACGGCTACGATGAACGGGAGAGGATCGAGGTAAGCTCCTCACCTTTGGAACATGGTGATACATTGGGCCCTACCATCAGCAGGATACCGCACTCTCCAGATCTTTCGGGCAGCCAATTGCCGGTATTATACGCAGTGGAAACTCTTATCCTGGGAGTCCACTGCTCCTTCGGTGATGAAGAGCAGACACCTCTCGTGCACCTGTGGAGAGGTAGTACACCTACGCCGCCTCCACGCCCTACTGCCTGAGTCCAATACGCCTTTGAGTGCCGTACCGCCAGGCAATCAGAGATAACAGGTGACTTATGGCAGATTGCACCTGTTAGGTATAATGTCGCGCCCCGACCGAGGAGTGCGTGTCGTCCTCGCTTGCCAATCTGAGACATCCACTGTGGCTTTGGCAACATCAGGCAGTTCAATCTGCTTAGAACCCATATATTTAGGAAGGAAAACCGACAAAATGAATAAGCGTTTCCTGCAAATGAGATCATTTGCGCTCAGTCTGTTCGTGGCAGCTGTTATTACTCTAGTTGCAGGCAGTCTATCGGCCGGAGCAACCACCGCTCCGGCTCTTGCGCCCGCTACGCCAGTGCCCCAGTTTGGCACAGACTTACAGGTTAACCCTATACCCACGGCTACCCCGGCTACACAGAAAAACTTCTCTATAGCCGTGAGCCCCACTAACCCCAATCTGGTGATCTCCGGTTATGACAACGAAGTGCAAGACAATCCCATTAGCGCCTACGCCACGAGCACCGACGCAGGGCGTACCTGGGCTTAGTGGGCCATGGGGTGCAGACCTCCAGCCTCACGGCGACACCCAGGTGGCTTTCGACCGTACTGGAGTAGCCTACTATAGCAGTCAGTCAAACTCGGCGACCATGACAGGTTATTTTGTGCTGACCAGTACAAACGGCATTGATTGGAGCGCCGCAAGACCCATTGTGGTCTCGGACAATAACGAGTACCGCTTTGAAGCCTCACTGGCCGTGGATCAGCGTGCTACCGGTTCCAACGCCAGCAGCATCTACATGGCCTTCCACTTCATCAACAGCACCGGCGGCCAGGGCATAGCCCTTCGCTACTCTCGTGACGGCGGCGCTACTTGGAGTTCTGACGTACAGGTCACTGATACGGGCCACGAGTTTAGTGAAGGCCCATCCATTGTGGTTGCTCCCAACGGCACAGTGTACGTAGCCTTTGAGTATCTGAGTGAGGGCCTTGTTACCAATCAGCCGGTACTTTATCTCGATCGCAGCACTGATGGCGGCGTGACCTGGGGCACAGATCGCATCATAGGGGGCGGTCCGGTCACTCCAATTGGTGCGCCCGACAAGAAGGGGCGTGAGCTCGTCCTCAACGGCAGTGCTACGTGCAGTGAGATACGCATAAATCACTTCCCATCCATCGCGGTATCCCCAACCGATTCTAATGCTGTGTATGTTGTATGGAATGACGCTCGCTTCGACCAGAACTTTTCTGGGTACATGTGCGGCGGCACTTCGAGGTTGTCGGGCGCGGGCTTGTTCTTGAAGACACGACCG
>JBBRVL010000291.1:0-5371 GCA_038246925.1 Chloroflexia bacterium | reverse complement strand
TTATCCATGGGGAAGATGACTGCCCAACGATAATAGGTGACGACGTGACGATTGGGCATAGCGCGATTATCCACGCCGCGAAGATAGATGACCGCGTACTCATCGGCATGGGATCGGTCCTCCTAAGCAGATGTCATATAGGCACTGAAACGATTATTGGTGCCCGCGCCCTGGTGACAGAAGATGTGGAGATACCTTCTGGAAGTCTCGCCGTTGGGATGCCCGCACGTGTAAAGCGTCAGCTAACTGACGGCGAACGCGACCACATCCTTGCCTCGGCCAGGCATTATGTTGAATTTGCCTCGGTGTATACGTCAACACATACGGAACCATCAGGACCCTCACAAAAACAGCCTTAACATTTCAGTAGCTCTTACTTCTTCCTCTTGACAGCCCCAATGACTTATGATACTATTAAGTAGACCCCCACCAGGGGGGTAGGGTAAGGAGAATTATGAGATGAGAAATGAAGATACCAAACAGCAAGCTCTAAAGCGATTGGCTTACATAGAAGGTCACCTCAAGGGCATCCGCAAGATGGTTGAGGAAGAGCAATACTGCGTCGATATTCTCAAGCAGACGTATGCGGTGCAACGGGCAATTGACAAGTTCGAAAGCCTCATGCTGCAAGGCCATTTGAGCACGTGCGTTGTAGAGGGGATAAAAGAGGGCAGGGAACAAGAAGTAGTTGGGGAGCTGAACGAGCTGTTCGAGCTGGCTCAACGATAAGGTAAATAAAGGCAAGAAGAAATGGCTACAGAACAAATAGAAAATAAGTCCATACCCGAAGAGGCAATAGCGAAGAGCGCTCCCAGCAACACCGCCATCGAGGCGATATTGCCGATAGGCGGAATGACTTGCGCAAGCTGCGTAAGGCGGGTTGAGCGCGCACTCTCCAAAGTGGAAGGTGTACAAAGCGCGGGCGTCAACCTTGCGACTGAACGCGCTACTGTAAAATACGACCCTGCCTTAGTCACCACTAACGCACTCCGAACGGCTGTAGAGAACGCAGGCTATACGGTGCCGACCGAGGAAGCAACGCTCCCTATCGAGGGGATGACGTGCGCGTCGTGTGTGAGGCGCGTTGAGAAGTCGCTGGCAAAAGTGCCCGGCGTAGAGAATGTCGCGGTCAACCTTGCTACCGAGCAGGCAACAGTGCGCTACAACCCCGCCATGGCAGGCCGTGACGACTTCCGCGCAGCAGTTGAAAAGGCGGGCTACGCTCTCCGTGCGGTCCAGCAACAGACGCGATCTTCAGCAGGCGAGTCCGGCGAGCAGGTCGACCACGAGGCAGAGCGACGCCGCATCGAGGTGAACAACCTTCGGATTAAGTTCATTGCAAGCCTGGCAGCCGGCCTGGTGATCATGGCTGGCATGCTCTTGCCCTTACCCTGGCCGATGCAGGAGCGCTACCTCGCCATGTTCTTGCTCGCGACCCCAATTCAGATCCGGGCAGGCTGGAGCTTCTATAAAGGCGCATGGATGGCCGCTCGCCACCTGTCGACCAATATGAACACGCTGATAGCCGTCGGCACCTCGGCTGCCTACCTCTACAGTGTTTACATCACCTTCTTCCCAGGCGCTGTTAGCCGGGCCGGCTTGATGCCCGAGGCGTACTACGACACCTCAACAATAATAATCGGCCTGATCTTGATGGGCCGCTACCTTGAGGCACGTGCCAAGGGCCAGACCAGCGCCGCGATCAAAAAGCTGATGGGCCTGGCACCACGCACAGCACGCCTGATCCGTGACGGCGAAGAGATCGATCTACCATTAGAACAGGTGCAAGCGGGAGATGTGCTTCGAGTACGTCCGGGCGACAAGGTGCCTGTCGATGGTGTAGTAATCGAAGGCTCCTCCTCGATAGACGAGTCGATGCTAACAGGAGAGAGTTTACCCGTTGAGAAAGGACCAGGTAGCTCCGTGATAGGGGCTACGCTCAATAAAAGCGGTTCTTTCACCTTCCGGGCTACACGCGTCGGTAAAGATACCGCGCTCGCTCAGATAGTCAAACTGGTCGAGGACGCGCAAGGCTCAAAGGCCCCCATCCAGAGGCTGGCCGACCAGATTTCGTCTTATTTTGTGCCTGTCGTCCTCGGCCTGGCCGCTCTGACCTTTGTGCTGTGGTACGTATTTGGCCCTGAATCTAAGTTCACTCTATCCCTGGTCTCTATGATCTCGGTGCTGATCATCGCGTGTCCCTGCGCTCTTGGCCTGGCGACGCCCACGGCCATCATGGTAGGCACGGGCAAAGGCGCTGAATATGGAGTGCTGATTCGCGGTGGCGAAGCTCTGGAAGGCGCGCACAAGGTCAATACTATCGTGCTCGACAAGACTGGAACGCTCACTCGCGGCAAACCGGCGGTAACAGATGTGGTCACGGCGAACGGCCTGGGGGAAGACGACCTGGTTAGGCTGGTGGCGAGCGCCGAGCGCGGCTCTGAGCACCCATTGGGCGAGGCGATTGTCTTACGTGCGAACGAGCTTGGCCTGAGCCTCCCGGCGGCTACCGGCTTTCAGTCATTGGCGGGTCACGGCATCACCGCCACCGTTGAAGGCCGCAATCTTCTAGTTGGCAACGCCCGGCTGATGAACGATAACAGAGTCGCGCTCAACGGTCTAGGTGATCGCGCTTCTATACTCTCCGCGCAAGGCAAGACGCCAATGTACGTGGCTGTCGACAACGAGGCTGCGGGCCTCATCGCGGTCGCCGACACTCTCAAGCCAGAGTCGGCGGACGCTATTCGAGAGCTACAGGCGCTAGGCCTCGAAGTCTGGATGCTCACGGGCGATAACGAGAATACTGCCAGAGCTATAGCCGCCGAGGTCGGTATCACTAACGTCCTGGCGGAAGTACTTCCTGAGCAGAAGGCAGCCAAAATCAAGGAACTACAGGCGCGTGGCAAAGTTGTGGCGATGGTAGGTGACGGCGTAAACGATGCCCCGGCCCTCGTCCAGGCCGATCTCGGCATAGCCATAGGCACCGGCGCGGACGTGGCGATGGAAGCGTCCGATATTACCCTCGTGGGTGGGGACGTGCGTGGGGTAGTCACCGCGATTGCCCTTTCGCGGCGAACCATTGCAACTATCCGGCAGAATCTCTTCTGGGCGTTCGTCTACAATGTGGTGCTCATCCCAGTGGCAATGGGCGTGCTCTTCCCGCTCTTCGGACTGCTGCTAAACCCGATCATGGCGGCGGCGGCGATGGCGATGTCGTCAGTTAGCGTGGTCACTAATTCACTGCGCCTGCGCAGCTTCGCCCCGCCGAAAGATGCCGATGAGATTATGCACCCGCCAATGCGTACCCGTGTTGCCGATATTAGCTACCTCGTGGGTATCGGGCTGCTTGCGCTTGTCGTCGGCGTTGTGTCACTTTTCGTTTTCCGACCATCAACTGGGATGCAAGATGCTATGATTACACCCAACTCGGCAAATGGAGCACAGGCCGCCAAAGTGAGCTTTGATACCGGCGGCACAATTCAGCCTGGAGCGGAGGCTCACCTCCGATTCAGCGTAACCGATACAGCCAGCGGCAAACCTGTAAATCCAGCTATAGAGCATGAGAAACCGATGCACTTGATAGTCGTCAGCCGGGACCTCGGTTACTTTGCCCACATTCACCCTGATTCCACAGGTACGGTAGGTCAATACGAGATACGTCATACTTTCCCGCAGGCGGGCGACTATATTCTCTATGATGAGTTTGAATTGGCGGGTAAGACTGCTGAAGTGCACAGGTTCGATTTGAAGGTCGGGGGCGGCGCATCATCGGCGGCGCAACTCACCGCCGACATGTCTCCCAAGCAGGTGGGTGACTACTCGGTAAGCATCAGGCCAGACGGCCCGGTGACTGCGGGCGACCTGAGCAGCTTCGTACTTACTGTCCAACAGAATGGCAAGCCGGTCAGCGATTTGCAGCCTTACCTCGGCGCGGCGAGCCATGTAGTCGCACTGAACGCAAACTCAGAAGACTTTGCGCACGTACATGCTGTTGCGGGGGATAAAGCGCCCCAGGATTCGATGGACGACATGGCCGGCCCGCCCGCCGCCTTCGGACCAAACATTGCTTTCAGCCACCGCTTTGATAAACCTGGCCTCTACAAGGTCTGGGCGCAATTCCGGCATAACGGGCAAGTACAGACCGTTAGCTGGGTGGTAGAAGCTCGCTAATTATGGTAGCATCGAGGGCACTGTTCCCCAGGTGAACAACTCTCACAACTACACAATCTATATCCAACAAAGAAAGGAACAATCCAATGTCACAAATATCACTAAGCGTACCCGACATATCATGCGGTCATTGCGAGACAACCGTACGGAATGCACTTCAGGATAAGCCGGGCGTCAATTCGGTGGACGTAGATATTCCGGCCAAGACTGTTTTCCTCGATTACGATGAAAGCGCCTTCAGCCTGGAGCAGGTAAAAGAAGTCCTCGATGAGGAAGGCTACCCGGTAGCAGGCACCGGCGAAGGCGGCCAGAAGCGAAGTTTCATCCCACTTTCAAGTATCTAGGGAAAAAGAAGGGCTTCTCAGTTGAGAAGCCCTTTTTGTTCTGCGGTTGTGATTACGCAATTACTGCTGCTCGATGCTACCTGGTGGGATACCGGAATGCCATACGAGCCGGCGCTCAGGCTGCCGCATCAGGAAGATACCAAGCAGCATTGCTGTCACCGCGCCCAGGGTTATGCCCATGGGCATGAACATTATCATGCTCGATGCGATACCGAGAACGGTCTGGCCGAGCAACCCGAGGATCACACCGCCAATCGCGCCGATAAAGCCGCCTGTTCCAGCCATAACACCAACGAATGCCACGCCAAATATAAAATGCCTGGAGAAATTGATCAGATTATTCATGCCTCACCGCCTGTATGTAAGTTGATGTTGTGTTGAAACGACTCGTCCCGCTTGCGCCCGCCGGAGAGTGACCTGTTTGTGATGAATTGAAAGATTATGACGCTGGTCCCGTCCGGCTCTGATGCCGTATAAGCAAGCGATGTGCCATGAATAATACGCATGCTGCGGGTATGAGCTGGCTGGTGCGCGGTTGTTAGGGGTAGAGGTGTAGGATAGAATAATAGCATGAAGCCGGATATGGTGGAAAAAGTACGAAGCCGCGCCAAAGCACGTGCTCAGGGCGGTCCGCAGGCTATAGGGGAGGCCGACCCCTGGTCGTGCGATGAAACCCCACCGCCGATGTTCTACATTGGACTGGAACAATTCAACCGGGGCGAATATTTCGAGCAGCATGAGAGCCTGGAAGAGATATGGCTCTCCGACCCGCGCCCGCTTCGACGCCTCTACCAGGGTATCCTCAAGATTGGCGTCGGCTTCTACAAATTGCGGCTTGGAAACTACAGGGGCACGGT
>JBBRVL010000290.1:0-5375 GCA_038246925.1 Chloroflexia bacterium | reverse complement strand
GGCAAGCCCCACCCGGCCACCCACAGGGGGAAACCGTCAAGGGGATGGTGAGGGTGAAGGCGCTGATGAGGGGAATGAGCCAGGGGAAGGAAGCAGGCTCAGGGGCGACGGCGATGGAGATGAAGCGTTATACGCAGACGATGATTTGTACTTCGGTGAGCTAGCAGCCATCTTCGTCATGCCGGTGGATATGGCCGGGCAGATGGTGGACAACCCGAACGCCTCCACCCCTCCCATGCAGCCCGACAGGGAGGCGGTGGCGGCGGCGCTGACGCGGGGCATAGACTGGCGCGCCGTCACTCTGGGTAACGGTACACAGGTGCGCCTGCTGACGTATCAGCTGCCTACGGTCGGCGCGCCCGGCGCTGGCTCCTCCTCAGGCCCCTTCCCAGCCGCTATTCAGCTTGGGCGCACGCTGGCGGACCAATACCGGGTGTTGGGCCAGTTGGTGATGATCTTGCTTGGTCTGGGTGCCGTGAGCGCTCTACTGCTGGGAGTTGCAAGCTGGTGGCTTGCAGGGCGTGCTTTACGCCCCGCTCAACAGGCATGGGAGCGGCAGCAGGCCTTCGTGGCGAACGCTAGCCACGAATTGCGCACCCCCCTGACCCTGATACGTGCCAGCGCAGAGGTGGCCCAGCGCAGTCTGCCGCCGGACGATGCCGACAGCCGCGCCTTGCTTGACGACGTTCTGCACGAGGCTGACCATATGGGCCGGCTGGTCGAGGACCTGTTGCTGCTGTCGCGGCTCGACTCCGGGCGTCTGGCGCTGGAGCGCGAAGCGGTCCCCCTGGAGGAGATGCTGGCCGATGTGCAGCGCCAGGTGGGGCGGCTGGCCGCAGAGCGGGGGCTGCGGCTCGTCACGGACGGTGCCGGCGGTACAGCTCTGGCGGACCCCACGCGCTTGCGGCAGGTGCTGCTAATACTGCTGGACAACGCGCTGCGGCACACGCCCCCAGGAGGCACGATCCGGCTGTCGGCGTCCACTACCTCCCAGGCAGCCGCGCAAGCGCGCAAGGTACAGATCAGCGTTGCCGACACGGGCGAGGGCATCCCAGCGGAGCACCTGCACCACATCTTCGAGCGTTTCTACCAGGTCCAGGCCTCCCCTAATGGAACCGCTGGAGCGGGGAACTTAGGGAGTATTGGTGGAGCCGGTCTGGGGCTGGCGATCGCAAAGGGATTGGTGGAGGCGCAGCAAGGACAGATCGACATTCAAAGCCAGCCTGGAGCTGGCACGAGGGTCACGTTGACGCTACCCAGCACAGCGGGCGTACCCAATGCACCAAAGCTATCGAGTACATGAACTCTCCATAAGCGGCAAGCCCCACAAGGCCAGGCAAAAGCAGGCTTCGACTGTGAGCGCGAGACTAGGTGGCGCTTCTCCTGGCCGTGCAGGAGTAGGGGCAGGGACGGCAAGCTAGGGCTGAGAAAAAGAGATACCAGAATACCGAAGCTATTATGGATGCCAAAGATATCGTAGATGCAGGAGGAAACGGATGCCACAAACACCACACATGGAGCAACATTTCACGGCGGGCGAGACGATCAGGGATATCGTGATCGGCATGTCGGACGGATTGACAGTCCCTTTCGCCCTTGCGGCGGGTCTGACTGGGGCCGTGAGTGCGACCAGCATCATTGTTACCGCGGGGGCTAGCGGAGGTCGCCGCCGGGTCCATAGCGATGGGTCTGGGGGGATACCTGGCTGCCAGGAGCGATGCCGAGCACTTCGACAGCGAGCGCATCAGGGAGCAGCAAGAAGTCAGAGAGAAGCCTGAGGCGGAGAAGGCCGAGGTTATGGAAGTGTTCCGGTCGTACGGCCTCACGCCGGAGGAGAGCGCCCCGCGTCCTGGTAGTGGTGCCCAATGATGCACAGCTAGATGACCAGGCCAGTATGTGGCGGGCACACTATGCCTACAAAAAGGGAACCGCGGTCCTGCTTACGAGCCTTCAGACCCTTGCCAGAGGTTCCGTCTCCGGATATGGGAGTGCAGGCGCCAGTCAGTGTGGGCTCGGCAGGGAGAGCAGGTATGCTCTACTCTGTGAGTGCTGCTGGCTTGACCTGATGGCAAGCAGTCCCGCCTGGAAGACGCTGGGTGAGGTTCTGAAGGTAAGTTCGGCAGGGAGATAGCACGAACCAGAGGTTTGGCCTACCCAACCCACCGAAGGAATATCCCCCGCTACTGTCAGGCACTAACTCGCCGAGAGCATACTTTGGCACGTAACTACGCCATCTCTTGACAGCCGATAGGTGTACATCTCACCGACAGCCTGTACACCTATCTGTACACCTATATCAGGCACGAATGCCTGATGAATTTGGCCTGTTTTCATCAGGCATTCTCCCTTTGGAGTTCCAGCCATAAGCCAGGGTACATATCCCATAAGCACAAATCACCAGGTACAACTTTATACCCCACCTCACAGACAAACAAGCAAGGCAGAGCACGCGTCATGGAAGCAGGTACTCTGGATAGCGAAGCAGGTGCTCTGGGTAGAGCTATCGCGCAGCGCGTCTCGGACGTCCGCCAGGGAGGGGATTGTGCGCTACCTCATCCCTATATTGCTCGATAGCCGCGCGCGTACTGTACCATCGGCCCCCGCGTTTTACTGCATCTATCTGCCCTTTACGCGCCAGCAACCCGAGGTAGTTCACGCTGTAGTCGGTCCCCCTGGCCAGTTCGGACAGGGGTCTGTAGTCCCTGTATTCTATGTTGTGCCCTTGATGACTGTCCTGGCCGGAAGGTGGCACCGAGCAGACTTCCAGGTAAAGATCGAGCCCGCCCTCCACAGCACGACCGATCAGGTTCGCGAGGGGGTTATACCGGCCAGCGTCGGCCTGCTGCAGCCCCCTCAGGTACGCGCCCCGCCAGTCGCGAAGCAGCAGTGCGGGCGGATAGCCTGAGCGCATCAGCAAGAGATTGAGCAGCAGCCGCCCCACCCTGCCGTTGCCGTCAACAAACGGGTGGATAGCCTCGAAGGCGTGGTGCGCCAGGGCTGCTCGCACTACGGGCTCATATTGGAGGCCGTCGCCGTCAAGCCACTCGAGCCAGGTAGCCACACCATGGCCGGCACCGCCTCAGGGGGCGGAGGGGTGACGGGTGTGCCCCGAATATAGACGGCACGCTGCCTGAAACGCCCGGCACCCGGGTCAATGCCGGCCATGACTATCTGATGCAGGTAGAGCACGATATCGAGGCTGAAGGGGGTACGCAGAGGGGTATGCAGATCGATAAGGGACATGAGGTGGTCGAAGGCGGCCGCGTGATTGGTTGCCTCCAGGTGCTCGCGCAGAGGATGACCGCCGATCGTGACGCCCGCTTCCAGGACTATGCGCGTCTCTTGCAATGAGAGGGTATTGCCCTCGATAGCGTTGGAGTGATAGGTGAGCTGCAAGCGCAGGTCTTCGCCCAGTTGACGGACGATATCGGGCGGCAGTGGCCTATTTTGATCGAGGCGGGTTTTCTTGGCAGCGAGTCTGCGCGCAAGCCGCACGTCGAGGCGGACCTGGGTGCTGCTGTTGGAATCAGAATAGGTCATGGTAGGTGTCCCAATTCTAAAACTATATTGATTTGTATATTATACCATAAATCAATATAGTTTTATCTGAGCTACCGGACGCCCTCATAAGCAACCGGCTTCTTCGAGAACAGAGTTACAACCTCCTAGGCTGAGACCCAGCACCCCCCTTGAGTGTCCAAAATACTCCTTGCCGAGCGTCCTGTCGGCGCTGACTACCGCTATCTGCCTGGTCATCGATGACCAGAATCTGACGCATGACAGGCTCACCATCGGGTATACCAGGTACAAAGATATCCCCGCCCCTCCTGGAGTGGGCAAAGGGAGAGCAGTTCCACCAGTGTGCGAGCGAATGCAGGAGAGTGGGTCCCGCGGGACCCAATAATAGCCCGGTGATAGCAGCAAGCCAAGCAAGTCAGGGCTAAACACGTCAACTCAGCGGCGCGGCACCACATCGAGCGCCTGGGGCTGGCGCAAGTCGAGCAACATCCTGCGCAGCGCCTGCCGGTGGGAGTCCACGGGCATCGAGTGCCCCGCGCCTGCCACGATTGCCGTGCCTATATCAACATCAAGCAACTCCTGCCAATCCCAGTGAGCCCACACCCCGTAGCGGGTGAAGTAGAACCCAACTCGGCGTATCTCGTACTGATCCGGCTCGTCCATCAGCGCGTAGGTCAGTATTTGCCGCAGCACCGCCAGCATCCGGGCCAGCTCTATACACTTAGCCGACTTCAAGTCGATACTGGTGCTAACGGGATATGTCAACTAGAGGCGAGTGTTTGGCGTATTTGAGTTGCGCTACGCGACCTTGTATCGCACGTGAAAACGAAAACCGTTATCCAGTGTAAGCGTTCAGATCTAGTGACACCCATAGTTTCGAAGTGACAGATGGCGCAAGGCCAAGCGCTGCCAATCGCATTGCAAGTACACTTTGTAATACCAAACTTACGTATTGTCTGCGCAATACTTTCGTTCATTTCGTTCAATCCAAAGTTGAACGTAAGAGCCTGGGGGTATCAGTCTCGGGTTCTAAAATCGTTTCCCACACGCTCATAACTCATTAATATCAGGGTTGTAAAGACGAATCTATGACAGCGTCGGATAGTCAGAGATCGAATCTGAGCTGGACTGACGGGATAACCGACAGAGTTTACGAATAACCAGCTTCTAGGTTAGAGTCAAGTCGATGGACATCTGATTGTCTTCCGGCCCCTGATCGCTCCTTCTCTGTCGGCGTACCCAGATAGATCGCCGTAGCGGACCAAAAGCCCGCCTTATTTGGGAGAGAGCCTCTTCCGTTATGAGCACCAGCCAGCCTTCGCCGACATCATCATAGAAACTTGGTGGCTGTCTTTCGAGTAGCCCATCTACCCACCAAACACTATACGCCATTAGCTTACCAGTGTTATCTTCCCAATTGTGTAGTATCTCCTGGGATATGTATCCTATTCACACAGTCATGATAATGCTTCTTGGTAACAAACAAAGGATTAGGAATGATTACTATATCGCCTTGGTTGTAGATGGTAGTTGTCATTTTCTTTGAGCCAACCTTTTAGGGCCAACTGTCGTACCTCATGGCTATTGTTTATGGTGTGCACTAATTTATACAGGTTGCTAGTCGTCATCCTCTCCTGTAAGCTCCGTGTACCAGGAATGCAGCCACGCCAGGCACTCCTCGTACTTTGTAACTGGCAAGCTCTTGTACCCTGACACACGATACCTTCTATATAACTCGCTGTATACTTTGGCGTAGCCATCGCGCTGACCGACCGCTACCAAGCGCTGTCCCACAGCCTTGACCGCCATTGCGATCTCCGCAGCTTGTGCTTCAGTAATTGTTGCGCCTACACCTG
>JBBRVL010000289.1:0-5420 GCA_038246925.1 Chloroflexia bacterium | reverse complement strand
GAGCGGGTGCAGCGCGAAGAGCAGATCAAGGTGCAGGACGCTGAAATCCAGCGTCGAGAGCGCGAGCTGATAGCCACCATCCTCAAGCCCGCGGAGGTCGAACGGCAGCGCATCGAGACGCTTGCTGAAGCCGACCGCCAGCGCAGAATACTTGAGGCCCAGGGTAATGCCGAGGCAGAAAAACTCCAGGGTATCGGTACAGCCTCCGCTAACCGCGAGGTAGGTATGGCTGAAGCCGACGTCATACGAGCGAAGGGAAAGGCCGAAGCCGACGCCATGCACCTGCGCGCAGAGGCGTTCCGCCAGTACAACCAGGCTGCGGTTTTAGACAAGTTCCTCACGGGCCTTCCCGAAGTAGCCCGCGCCATGGCCGGACCGCTCAACAACGTCGATAAAATTACCATCGTATCGACTGGACCGAATGATGGGCGGGGTGCTGGCGCCAACCAGATCACAGCCGACATCGCTCGCATGATCGCCCAGGTGCCCGAGCTTTTTGAGACGCTGACGGGCGTCAAGGTGGGTGATATGATGAGTCAACTGGCCGGATTCGATGGCGCGGCAACCAGCAACGGCTCTGTACCTAAGGCCAACGGGAGTGTTGATCCCAGCAAGGCTGTTATCGACAGTACGGCCATCGCCGTGCCTGAGAAGGATAGCAAGTAGACATAATAAGGCTGGCACACCGCAAGCAGCGAACAGAGAGAGGATGGCCGAATGATCGGCCATCCTCTCTCAATATTATTGCAAGGTCAATGCTTGCCTTCCCAAACTATGTTCCACGTACTCCCTTGGTTGTGCCATTGCCAACACTACTCTATGCAGCGTATACTAGCGCATGGTGTAAGCTGGCGCGTCAGCCATTTAGCTGAAGCTTCAGGTAGGTTGCGTGGTATGCCAGGCCTGATAAACTCCCAGAATATGACGCTAAATGGCTGACGCGCACGTAGTCGAGGGCTGATACTATCACTATGTATCGCCCGAATAGAGGCGAGCCTGAAGCAGCAGCAGGCACAAGCGATATCTTAGTAGGAGGAAACATGAAGATCAGCAATTTCAGGGAGGCAACTATAGGCACGGCACTTATCGGTGTGCTGATGGTGGGACTGTACGGCTGTGGGGATACACCCCCCGCTTCGGCACCAACGACAGCGCCTACATCCACTACGGTTGCTGTGGAGCCAACAGAGGCCATGGCAGGTCCTACCTCTACCATAGTAATGGCGACGGCGGACAGCACATCTACTACAGCAAGCACAGGCTCGAATGACGATTCCACTGTACCCGCGGACGTGAAGGCGCTCTTCGGCAAATCTGAGCAAGCAATGCGCGGGGTCAAGTCCTTCCACTTCTCCACCAAGAGCGAAACGGCTGGCACCACAATGCTGAGCGAGGCCGACATGGAGCCACCCGACAAGGCGCGCATAGTGAGCGATGCAGGCGCGGCGGGCAAGAGCGAGATCATTGTGATCGGCAAGGAGAGCTTCATGAAGGTGCCTGGCGGCGACACCTATATAGCCCTGCCTCAGAGCTTACCCATCAGCGCGTCTGACACCAGCAGCTTCCTTACATTCGCTCAGGACGCAAAGATTGTAGGCGATGAGAAGATAGAGGGCGTCGATACCACTCACATACAGTTCTCATATGACGCAGACAAGTCAGCCGCGGACGCTGCCGCGCAAGCAGGACAGCCTGCCCCTACCACGAAGATGGGCACTGCCAACGCCGACCTGTACGTCGAGAAGACGACTGGATACATTCGCCAGTTCAAGTATGCCACCAAAGTCGAAGGCGTAGGCGACTCCACCGTCACCATCACCTACTCCAAGTTCAACGAGCCTATCTCGCCGCCCATCGAGAAGCCCTCCAACGTGACTACCATGCCAGGCGCTCAGCCGTAGTCTTAGTCTCACCTGCTGTATGCTCTGTGTGTTTCAAAATCGTCTAGACAATGCCCCGCTTGCTAGTATAACGGGTGGCGGCAGAGCGGGTGGCCCAGCATGCTGAATATCCTGTAAAGGTGGGTCTGCACGGTGCGGTGGCACAGCACCAAGCGCTCGCCAATCTCCTTATTCATCAGACCCTGGGCCACTTCCACTCGCCGTAGCACGTCACTCTCTCGCTCGGTCAGGACTGCCAAAAGATCGGCCATTTTCTATGAATATTCCACATATCAGGCCCTTGTGGTAGAATAACGTACTTATGAACCGGCCCTTTTGCCTTATGAAAGAGGAGATTACCTGATGGATTACCCGATAGATTTGTCGTTCAAGATTATTGCCCTTGCCCCGCAGCTTTCCGTAATGGATGCTCACGGCCACATTGTGATGTACGTCAGGCAGAAGCTGCTCAAGCTAAAAGAAGCGGTGACGGTTTACGCAGACACGCAGCAGACGCAGCCGCTATATACGATGAACGCTGACCGGATACTCGATTGGTCGGCGCGCTACAACTTCGCCGATATGCAGGGGAACAATCTTGGAGCGGTCAAGCGTCAGGGCATGAAGTCACTCTGGAAATCGCACTATGATATTCTCGATGGGGACACAGTTACGATGACGATCCAGGAAGAGAACCCCTGGGTGAAGGTGATCGACGGGCTTGTGGGCGAGATTCCGATAATCGGGATGTTTACGGGCTACCTATTCCACCCGGCTTATCTGGTGTCGAGACCTGACGGCACCGTTGTAATGCGCCTCGAAAAGAAGCCCGCGTTCCTGGAAGGGAAGTTCGCTATCGAGAGCAAGATGCCGCTGCCTGAACAAGAAGAGAAAAGGGCGCTGCTGAGCCTGCTTATGATGTTACTGCTGGAAAGGTCGAGGGGCTAGCGCTTATTCCCTTTTCATTGTACCTACGTGCGCTGCATCGGGGGAGCTGTCGGCTGGGTCCTGTTGTATCTTGCCGTTGTTCGTTGAAGTATCAGCACGTTGACGGCGGGCGTTCGGGGAAGGAGTCTCCGCTGTCGGAAGCGTTACGGTGACGATTGTGCCTACCATTTCCGTGCTCTCGATCTCTATTCTGCCCTGGTGAGCACGGATAATTTCGTTGGCAATCGCAAGCCCCAGGCCGACGCTTTTGTCCGTAGCCGTGCTGCGCGCCTTATCCACCTGGTAAAATCGTTCCATCACGCGGGGCAAGTCATGTTTCGGGATTCCCCTACCCGTGTCGCGCACGATGATTTCAATAGTTGCCTTACCCTGGCGCAACTCGATGTATACTTTGCCACCGGCAGGTGTGTACTTGATTGCATTCTCAGCCAGGTTACTGATAGCTTCTTTCAACCGGTCTGCGTCTCCCAGCACCGATCTGCTCTCCTGGTCTAAACGGCAAGTTAGCTCAACACCAGCGTTCTCGGCCTGAGGCTGGAGCACCAGGACCGTCTGCCCTAGTAGTGGCCGCAGATCTATGAGTCTAAGCTCAATTTGGGTGAGGCCCGATTCCAAACGCGACAGGCTTACCAGCCGTCCAACCAGTCGATTCAGCCCTTGTGCCTCGCTGTTGATAATGGCTGCTGCCTGTCTGAAAGCAGGTTCATCTTTGGCTGCCCCGTCCAGGATCGCCTGTGAGAACCCGACTATTGAGGTAAGGGGCGTCTTCAGATCGTGCGACACGTTGGCGATGAAATCACGTTCCATCTGGTGCGCTTTACCCACCTCTTCCGCCATGTCATTGAACTCTTGAGTGAGCGTTGCAAGCTCGTCCCGCCCCCGCACCGGCAGTCGCTGTGCGAAGTCGCCTCGTGACATGGCGGCCGCCGCCCTACCCAGAAGTGCCACGGGTTTTGAAATAGACCGAGCAAGAAGATATGCTGCGACAAGAGACAGAACGAGCGCCACAGCTGCAGCTGTTGCCACATACCCGATAATCTCCCTGAACAACCCTTCCAGGCGTGGTGGCTCAGGCTGCGCAAACACTACGATAGCGAAATTAGGATCTGTGCTGGCGGGTGCGCGAATCAGGTTGAGCCGCACACGCTGTGCGATGAACTGGAAAGTTACATCCTCGCCTTCCAACCTTCTCGTGCCTTGTACACCAACATTGTTAAGTTGTTGAGCGAATCCAGGTTCAGTGTCGTCCAGCGGGAAGGACTTGCCGCTGGCGTCAAACCGGAGGGAAGTATCCTCGGTTATCAGCCTCGTGCTGGGGTCGACAAGCAAGAGGCGAAGTCCAGAGTTGCGAATGCTGTCGCGCGCTGATCTGACGAGCAACTGCCTCGGAGTGTTTGGGCGCGGGTCCAGGGGCTGACGAAGCTCGCTTGCGATGACAAATTGGGTATAGGGGAGGGCAAGGGCCTTCTTTTCCTGCAAAGTCCTGAACCCGTCGCGCTGCGCGTAGTCTCGCGCCAGGACAAACGTTACCACCAGCGCGAGCATCAGGGTAAGGACCGCGATTGCAGCGTATGTGAGCACCAGTTTGGCACGTAAAGTTCTAAACATGCTTAACCGCGTTATCTTCTTAGCACTTACCCAAACAAGATGAACTACCCCAGAACTGCTTTATAGCCAAGCCCGCGTATCGTCTGTATCGACAGACTCGATCCGACGAGCCGCTCCCGCAGGTGGGCAATATGGACATCTACCGTTCGAGTGTCTCCAAAGTACTCGTAGCCCCAGACCTTGTTGAACAGTTTGTCGCGTTCCAGCACGAGACCAAGATGTTGGGAAAACGCCACCAAAAGATCGAACTCTTTCGTGCGCAATTCGACAGCGTTCCCATCTATTGTTACCTCATGCTTGCCAATGTCAATGACGGTATTGCCCACCTCAATGGGACCTGGATTTAT
Organism: Chloroflexia bacterium; assembly: GCA_038246925.1. Taxonomy (GTDB): domain Bacteria; phylum Chloroflexota; class Chloroflexia; order QHBQ01; family JADMIH01; genus JADMIH01. The sequence continues at coordinate 637 of JBBRVL010000289.1, read as the reverse complement.
TGCTGGATTAGCTGCACCGCTTCGCCGGAGTAGGGCTTTGATACGCGCAACCAGTTCACGCGGGTTGAAGGGCTTTGTAAGATAGTCATCAGCGCCGATCTCAAGGCCCACGATCTTGTCTATATCCTCGCTGCGCGCTGTCAGCATAATAATCGGGACCTGGCTATCGCGCCGTATCTGGCGGCACACTTCCCACCCGTCCAGTTCGGGTAGCATAAGGTCCAATACGACAAGAGAAGGCTGCACCAACGCGAATTTGTCCAAAGCTGAGGGACCGGAGTTGGCCCATTCTACGTGGAAGCCCTCGTTTCCCAGGTAAAGCTTGACGAGCTCAATAATGTGAGTTTCTTCGTCAACGACAAGGATTGTCTTATCGCTCATACTGGGTCAGCCCGCCTGAATGATATTATAGCATAGCGTCTTGGCGTGCCTATGTAATCACTTATAGCTACTTCCTGTGGGCAAACGGATCCGCCCTCAGGAGTAACTAAACAAGAAATTGCAAGGCTGTAGGGGCGGGCCCCATTGTGCGCCCGGGTTTGGCGGTTGAATTTCTGCGCGGCGGACGGGCAGGGGGGGCCCCTTGGGGCGCCCCGACCTAAGCCGCGGTCGCCGCAACCTGCTGGGGGGAGGGGTG
>JBBRVL010000288.1:0-5472 GCA_038246925.1 Chloroflexia bacterium | reverse complement strand
GCCCGTTCACCCCCTGTTTTATGGGGGGGGGCCCAAAGGCTGTGGGGGCGCCCCCCGGGGCCCGCCTTTTTCGTTCGCCGAGATTACGGGGGACTGCAAACCGGGCGCCCCGGTGTGCCCGCCCCTACGCAGTATTGCGCCTTCTCTTTTCCCACTCCCTAATGCGAAAGTATTGTAATTTACCCACGGTAGGTGTATAATCTATCGTGTAGCAACATGGCTTTGCTTATGGGCAGGGCCAAGAGGAGAGCGCCCCCACGCGATTGTGTCAAACCGTTATGTGAGCCAACGATGTAACTTGCAAATATTAGGCGTCACATAAGAGTAACAGTAATCATGGGCCGGGGATTGTTCTCCGGCTATTTTGTTGATTGTCAGTTTGAAAAGCAATATCACAGGAGGAAACCGCGTAGCGGATGAAGAAGAAACAAAATTACCATAAGAAACCGCAGGTCCACAAGAAGGCGGTAAACCCGGCGCTCGCCGCGACGCCCGTCACGCCCCGTCGCACACGCGACGATGTCATCACGATGGATGGTACTATCGTTGACTCCCTGCCGAATGCCCTGTTCAACGTTGAGCTTGAGAACGGGCACAAGATTCTGGGCCATATCTCGGGCAAAATGCGTACAAACTATATCAGGATAGTTCCAGGTGACCGCGTTCTGGTCGAGCTATCCCCGTACGACCTGACGAAGGGCCGTATCACCTTCCGTTACAGGTAATCGCTTCCCTGGGGCGCAACCGCCTTCCAGCGTACCAGGATGGGGGCGAGACCTTTATTCCCTTTACCCCAAAAACAGAATAGCGCATACCATGCCTTTTCACGTACTGTCTTGTGCATGCGTTGCCTGTATGCTATCGTGAAGCCATGAAGCTGATTGCCTTCGATGGAGATGATACCCTCTGGACTCCGCTAAGTGGAGTGAATCTATCTGACAGAACCGCCACCGATGCCGTAGGTTGGCCCAACTTCACCTATATGACCCTGCCGGAGGCCCCTCTCACTGCTCGGCGCGATGACGGGGCCTTGTTCGCGTTGCGTCCCGAAGCGGCTGAGGTATTCCGGGAATTGCACAATCGCTCACTTCTCGTGGGTATCATCAGCTACAATCACGAGGAGAACGTCAGGAGCATCATGGAGGTATTTGGCCTACTGGGGGAAGTAGATTATATCGTAGCCGAATGGCACTCAAATAAGGACAAGATGCTAGGCAAAATGCTGGCGCAAGCACGGGCCGACAACCATCTTCTAGAACCTGGCGATCTTATGCTGGTGGATGATGACCCCTGGGAGATATACCGTGGGCAGTGCGCGCGTATGGGTGCAGGTTTCTCTCGGTTCGGTGTGGACATCCTCGATCTTCGTGAAGTGCTAACGATGCTCGACCCGGCTGAGCGCGCTCAGAACTGATGAACTTCGTCGAGTGGGTAACGCTTCTTACGTTGTTAGTGATTGGGGCAGCAGGTCTATATACAGGCGTTGCATCGTTGGTAAGCAGGCGTCCTGGACAAAAGACGACTTTGGCGACAGACCACCGCGAGAGGCTTCTTTTCGCTCTTCTTTACCTTTCGGGCGGAGCTGTGGCACTGCTTGCAGCTATTCTCTGGATGGCATCTCGTTCGCGCTGATCTTCGGTGGCTAGTTTCAATACCAGCCTGCGCAGGCCTCTGAGAGATCGGCGTGTATCCCACGATACGCCCCACCTGATGAGCCATTCAGGAGCTGGCATCCGGTCTTCGTACTTGAGGTTGAATCGTGTGGTGAACCGAGTGCCATCTTCCGTTTCCTCGAACAGCCAGGTGCCTCCACCCCCAGGTAGCAGGCGTGAAGTTGAGTGGTCGATGCGCAGGATTGATTGGCGAGGTGGGTCGAAGTGCGTCAGGGTTACATCGACACGCGGGCGAAAAACGAAAGCACGCACTAGGATCGTGGCCGTTATGCCCACCCTCGGCGATCCATGAACGGTATAGCGCGCTACTCTGGGGTCCCACAGGTGGCGATGTGCCGCATCCTGGGCCACACTCCAGACAAGCTCACGCGGGGCGGGTAAATCAATTGAGAACTCAAACTTCAAGTGCGTTTCTCAGAATGGAATAGGTTCATCATTGTCAGGAGCGGGGTGGTGCGCTTGTGGGAAGTCGGCATAACAGAGTCCTCTCAGGTAGTCAGGGAACGTATGGACGCTCGTAATTTGCAGATAGCATCGGTCCAGGTGCTTGTCCCAGCCACGAGTCAACCCTATTCGTAGAAACACCTCCGCTTCGTTGAGTTGGTTAGCCACTTGTGCGGAGGCCTTCTGCGGTGACAGCTTATGTGTAGAGGCGAGGTCATCGAGGTAATACCTGAATGCGAGGTCTGTTACCGCCAACCTGTAGCTCTCTCCCTCGGCGTCGGTGAAAGCGATCCGGTATCGCCGCTTGTCGGGCAGTCCACCCTGATAGACCACAGACGTAATCTCAGCGGGTTGGATCGTGCCGAGGGACCGCGTGCCCTCCCCAGCCATGATATAGAATGTCTGCTGTTCCTCGTGAATAGGTAAGCCGATGATGCTTGCTATGCTGTCATCCGCTATCTCGTTGAGGAGCGCACGCTGCCCCGCAGCTTCAAGAACCCGCTTGACTCGGTAGACGGGACTGATGACCCAGTCTTCTGTGTGTGGAGGCTTCGGTGCGGCCTGCAATAGGTCGAACTCGACTACGGCGAACGGCCTGATGATTCCATGCTTTGTCGCCTGGAGCCACTCCTCGGTCAGGCCTTTGGGCTTGCGAAAGACAGGACGGATGCAAGTCTTGTCAGCAGTGTAGCCTGCCAGGCAGACCCTCGTTCCCTGCATCCTTGTCAGGTCAGTGATAACAACCCAGGTCTTCATCGAGACTTCTTTTTGCCCTCCCGCTTGCTACACGAGATGAACGACCTCTACTTCGGGCCAGCGGCGCGCCAGCCTTTCCGCGACGAGCCTGCGGTGGCATTTATCAGGAGTTGCCTCGCTGCATAGCAGGCAGCACCGCTTTTCGGTGAATAGCGTACGGTCGAGTGAATCAGGCACCCCTCGCTCGTCCATTAGCTCCTCGAAGCGCCGCACATATTGCTCCCAGTCATGCTTATCTCGGTAGTCGGCTAGAATAGGGGCGGTGGGCGCCAGATTGACTTCGTGGTGGTATTCGCAACCCACCAGCTCAGCAAGGAAGTAGGCCAGGTCATCCTGCTTGGCAAATCCTGCCAGTTGCCCTCCGGGGTTGAGCCTGATGTCAATGAGCCGTTCTACTCCCGCGTCCATCAACAGGGAGAAAAACTTGCGGGCAGGCTTCTGGGTGAAGCCTATGGTAAAAAGCTGCATCAAATCCCCTGATCAGAAGAGGCTCATCTGGTGGCTCTGGCTCTCAAGCTCCTCTGACAGGGTAAGAGCCTGCTCTAATGCTCCATCGCCTCGTATATGTTGGACCGCAATTCCCTTTTCCAGCAGAGTCTGGGTAATCAAGTGGTGGCGGTGACACTGGTGTGGGTCTTCCTCGCTGCAAAGCAAGGCTGTGTTTTTCTTGGCGGCTATATCCAGGAGGCGTGCTATCCCCTTATGGTACCAGGGGCGCGTTGCTACCGCCGGATAATCTACCAGTTTCAGGTAGTCTGCTTTGCCTTCCGGGAGTTGACCGTTTTTATAGCAAGTGGGGTCTTTGGGGCGACCTCCCAGGTATTCCCCCGCGTACTTGTGATCTATGCCTGTGCCATTCAAGATCGCCGCAAGCGCATCATGATTGAAGTGGGGCGTGTACCGGCTGTAAGGCGCGCTCCGAACGTCTACAACAACCTCGATGCCATACTGGGTGAGCAGCCTGAGAAACTGCTCGATGCTCAGGTTACTGTGACCTATTGTGTAAACGACCTGTGGTAGCGTTTGCTCTGACATAGCCATGTCCTAGATAAATAAAAGGGCCACTACCGCGCCCAAGACCGCCCCAACAAAGATGAAGGTGTTTTCGATCTTTTGGAGGGTGTCGCCGCTGAACTTGGTGATCCCCATGCTTTCAACTACGTTGGTGCCCATCGAGACGTAATTGCCCGCGAAATAGTTAAGTATGACACCCACGATCCCGCCCACGCCTACAATCAATATGCGCCAGAGGAGGTTGACCGCAAACCTGTCCCATTCTCCCCAATCCGCGAGCAGGCTCACCAGCACTCCGAGCACCAGTGCCCAAATGAGTATTCGTAGCCAGGTTCTCTTTATAGTCTCCACTCTTGTCAAACCTCCCGTTGGTGAGTGCTGAGTAATGAGCTATGAGCGAGGACGAAACTTAATAATCTAGTTCTGGTAGAACTTAATTCCAAAGAAATCTGTCCCTTGAAGCCGATCCAGTCAGTCTTGTCATTCTGAACGTAGTGAAGAATCCGTTTCCTTAGCTCTGACTCCCTCGTAGTGATTCTGAGCGTAGCGAAGAATGACACCTCGTACTTTTGCCTTGCTCCTCATACATATTGCTATTCCTGAGACGACCTTTGGTTGTCATATGACCCTGACCACCCGCATTATACGCCTGTTCTCCCCTGAGGCAAAGTGGGGCCAAAGTGGATAAGTGATATAATTCAACATGGACGCCTTTAGTGGCCTCTCGTTTTCCCGGCCAGAGGTGCTGCTTCTTCTTCCGCTGCTGCTGCCGGTCGTGATTTACCTGGCTCGCACCAGCATGGCGATGCTTCGGAAGCCCGCTCGTAGGTTGAGCCTCACGCTACGAATCGCCATCGTCACCCTGCTCGTGCTGGCCCTTTCAGGTGTAGGTCTTGTGCAAGCAGCCGATAGGCTGTCTGTCATCTTCCTTCTGGATCATTCAGACAGCATCAGTCCACAGGCACATGACCGGCAAGCCGCTTTCGTTCATGAAGCAATATCTGGCATGGGCGAGAACGACTCCGCGGGCGTGATAGTATTCGGTGCTGAGGCGCTGGTTGACAGGCCGGTCCTCCCGGAGAAGAGTCCACCCGACCTGGCGAGCGCCCCACTCGGCACATACAGCAACCTGGCGGAAGCAATACGCCTGGGGTTAGCAATATCCCCTGCTGATACAGCGCGTCGGTTGGTGCTGCTATCGGACGGCCAGGAGAACTCCGGTAGCGCCGAATGGGCAGCGCGGCTCGCTTCCGCACACGGAGTGCCCCTCGATGTTGTTGTGATCCCGACTACTGGTGGCCCGGAAGTGTGGGTTGAAAGCCTCAATGCCCCTTCGACCGTGCGTGAGAACGAGCAAATATCGCTGCAGGTGACCGTATCAAGCAGCATTGAGACAACCGCCACCCTACGCCTGATTATGGACGGCGTGCCCCTCAATACGGCGGTCGTGAAGCTGTCACGCGGGGCCAACACTTTTGTGCAGACCGTCCCTCGCGCCACCAGGGGTTTCCACACTTATTCTGCCGAGGTACTTCCACCTCCAGATGTGGATACGCGGCGCGAAAATAACCGCTACAGCGCGTTC
>JBBRVL010000287.1:0-5480 GCA_038246925.1 Chloroflexia bacterium | reverse complement strand
GTATGTCGCCTTTCTCCTCGTAGAGGCGCCCGAGAGCTGCCCAGGCGTTACCATCTTCAGCATACAAAGTAATACCTCGCTCGTAGGCTTCTTTGGCACCGTCCTTGTCACCCTGCTTGAGGAGCGCATCAGCCAGCCAAAGGTGCGCCTCTCCACGGTTAGGGTACCTGCTGACAGCAAATTGGGCGAGCGTAAGATTGTCAGGTGCGACTGACCGCATCTCGGTCAGTCGCGCGTCGGAGGCGGAGAGCTCACCCTGTAAAGAGCTAATGCGGTCCCCCTCGTATTCCTGAAATTGCTGAAGCATCGCCTCTGCCTCCGTTGAACCTTTCTCAGCTAGCTCGGTGAGTAAAGGGATCGCTTGACCATGCTCGGAGAGGATTGTGAGGTGGGGAACCGCTTCTTCCAACCGTCCTGCAGCAAGGAGCGCAGTAGCTGCCCGCCGTTCGGCGGGCAGCCAGGTGTAACCGATCTGCCGGATTGACGTCAGATACCGGTCTACCGCCACTTCGTACCGCCCAAGCTTCATGTATACGTCACCTGCTAGGGCGCACCCATTCTTTCCGCGATCTCTATACCGGCATGCCTGATCGTAGGCCTGGGCCGCCAATTGCATTTCTCCCTTTTCTTCATATAGTCTGCCTAGCGTATCCCAAACATTAGCATCAGTGGTGTACAACTGTACTCCGTGCACGTATGCCTCGACGGCCCCATCCTTATCATTTTGCTTGAGGAGAGCATCGCCTAACCAGAAGTGAGCTTCTGCTCGATCAGGATATTTACCGGAAGCGAAGCGGGCAAAGGCAAGGTCATATGGCGCCGCTGAGCGTATAGCAGTGAGCCTGGCGTCTGAGAAGGCGAGAGATTCTTGGAGAGCTGAATGGGCTGCGCTCTCGTCCCCCCTGCACTCGGCGTTCACAGCCATGAGCCACAATGTCTGGCCGGGAGAGGATCTAAATGCTGCTTCGAACAGGGCGGGATCGACATCCGCCTGCTTGCTGCCGCAAGGGGATAGCAACGTCACAAAGGTGTAGTTGAGCAGCAGGCTCTTAGAGAAGTCGGGTAGACGCAAGCCCAGTAGTACGAGCAAGATGCTCCAGAATAGGAGCGTCCGCATCCACCAGCGAATCACTGATTTACGCATGGTGTGAGTCATCCATAGTACTTATGAGCCGAGGGTGCATGATATTCCGATTGGTCACGTCTGAGAAGAATCATTCTGTTTACTTGAGTGAGCCTCAGCGTCACCATTCAGAACCTACTCTCATTGGTTGTGCAGTCTAGTGACACGCAGTGCTTGTCGGCTCTACGAAGGGACCTCAGTCGCCCCGATGACGACGTTAGCCCGCGTGCGCTTATCACCCCATCGGTTCCGAAATCTTGCCAAGCCCACCTGAAAGCTTCTGAGCACCGTATTCAGTGCGGAGGCGATCAAGATCGGCGTCGGGAGTTGGGGGCATGTTTAGTCTCCTGCCAACCACTGGTCTATCCGATCTACAATCCTCTTGCCTGCTTGCCCATCCCAGAGTTCGGGGATATATCCCTTCTTCTCGAAAGGTCTGTGGATTGCTTTCACGATCTCTTCAGCCACTGGAGACACGAGGCGGTTAGTACCCTCGCTGAGAGTTACAGGGCGCTCTGTGTTGTGCCGGACTGTGATACAAGGCACCCCCAATGCCGTTGTCTCTTCCTGTATGCCGCCGGAGTCAGTTATGACCACCCTTGCCTTAGCCATCAGACCTAAGAACTCTATATATCCTAGAGGTTCAACTATAAATACCCCAGGCAGGTTGCTCCATAGTCCTCCCGAGTGAGCTAGCGTGCGAGGGTGGATTGGAAAGATCAGTGGCATTTCCGCTCCTACTTCGCTAAGAGCTTTCGCCAATTCCCCCGCCACTTGCGGGTCATCCACGTTCGACGGTCTGTGCAGGGTGACCACTCCGTATTCGCCCGGTCGGAAGCCATAGCTCTGCCAGGGTTGTCTGGTCACGGCCTTGTGCAAATGGGTCCGTAGCGTGTCGATCATCGAATTGCCCACGAAGTGAATCTTCTCAGGCGCGATCCCCTCGCGGCGCAAGTTCGCTTCCCCACTCGCCTCGGTCGTGAACAGCAGTTCGGAGATGTGATCCGTCAGTACTCGATTTATCTCTTCTGGCATCGTTCGATCGTACGAGCGCAGTCCGGCTTCGATATGGGCCACAGGAATGTTGAGCTTGGCTGCCACGAGAGCACACGCTAGTGTGGAATTCACATCTCCCGCTACAACCACCAATTGTGGTGAGTACTCTAAGCAGACGGCCTCAAATGCCGTTAGGGTGCGAGCAGTCTGCTCGGCGTGGGAGCCTGACCCGACCCCCAGATATATGTTAGGCCGGGGCATCCCTAAGTCCTCAAAGAAGACAGATGACATCTGCTTGTCATAGTGCTGACCAGTATGGACAAAGACCTGCTTCAAGCTACGCCGTTGAGCTTCGAGTATCACAGGCGCCATCTTCATGAAGTTCGGGCGCGCTCCCACTACAGTGCAAATCATTGCTATAAATTGGCTTCTAAGTACTCGCGGAGGCTTGCAACAATCTTTGTGCGTTCGAAGCAAGTCTCAGATGCCTTGCGTCCATTCCGGCCCATCTCTCGGCGCATATCAGGACTATCTCGCAACATTCGAAGCGCGGCAGCTAGGCCATCGATATCTCCTGGCTCGACTACGATCCCTGCCTTGTGCTCTCGCACGATATCTGCCGCCTCTCCACAGGCGACAAGTATAACCGGCCGCTCGCTAGCCATAGCCTCATACAGCTTCGACGGCACAGCGCCTGGGATGAACATCTTCAGCGTAACCAATATGACATCTGCTGTGGCAAGTAGAGCAGGCACCGCGTGAGAGGGCCGAGGAGCGAAGAACTGCACGTTAGTAAGACTGAGTTCCTTAGCCTGAGTCACCAGGCTATCTTTCTCAGGTCCATCTCCGATCAGCACGAAGCGAAAACCGTGTTCATTGACAAGCTTCTTGGCAGCCTGCAACACCTGGTCTAGTCCCTGTGCAAGCCCATGCAAACCTACATACATCACCGTACAACCAACGATACCATCTTGGGCAGCCTCTGAGCGGTGGTTGCGATCATCTGGGACAAAGCGATGCGTATCAACACCGTTAGAGAGGAGGAAGGTTCGGCAGCGGGGGAAACGTTCACGGATGCTTTCGAGGATGGTTCTGGCCTGGCCAGTAACTAACCAGGCATATCTGTAGCAGATAGCCTCAAGCCATGCACTAAGTCGGAACGTCATGCTGCCAGGGCGTAGCACTCCCAGCCGCACTGCGCTTTCCGGCCAAAGGTCCGATACGTTGAAGATCATCCTTGCGTGCTTTAGTCGGCTCAACCACAACCCTGATAGACCTAGGAAGAGCGGAGGGCTCTCTACCAGCAGGTAATCAGCACGCTTAAGCAGGAGGCTTCCAAACAGAGCGGATGACAAAACAAAGGATAGGTAATTGGTGAGCCGATGTACCAAAGTCGCCTTCTGGGTCGGATATATGAACGTGCGAATGACGTTCGCGCCTTCACGACGTTCGCGTTTCAGCAAGCCGCCGTAACCCTGATGGATTCTCCCGGCAGGGTAATTGGGCATCGCGGTTAGCACCGTGACCGTATGGCCGGACCGGACTATAAGCTGGGCTAACTCTGAGAGTCTAGTCTGTGGAGCACCCACCTCGGGCGGGTAATATTGAGTGAGTACGATCAGGTGCATAGATCGTCCTGAGCAAATCGGGGGTAAGTAATAAGGTACGAGGGGCCGATTAAGAGTGTAGCCTGGACCTCAAGACATCGATCATGCGGGTAGTCCTGGACAAGGACCCCGCCCAGGCTGCGCTCGATGAAGGCGGCCTCGTTGCGGATGGGCATGAGAATGGAGACGAGGGGTAATTTACTCATTGGTTGCCGGTACAAGCGCCTTGCACATGCTGCCGCTCCACGAGCCATCGTTGAGGTTGCGCGCCCAGCCGAGTCTCTCGTAGAATGAGATAGCCTGGTGATTGGTGGGGTGAACTGTCAAGTTCATGCTTCGAAAGCCCTTTCGGAGGGCAACACCCTCAGCTTCCATCATGAGTAGCTTACCTATCCCAAGCCCCTGGCACTGGGGGTCTACAGCGATAGACAGAATACCGAAGGACCTGACAGGTGGATCGCTCGGTGTGGTAGGCACTGGACCAGGTTTCGAGCGTACTCGCAGGAGATGAGTGCCGAGCGACAGGCGGCCCCGAAACATAGGATCTATAGCAAGCCAGGGCCGGATCAGGATACGTGCGGTCAGGAAGACACGGTTCTTACGCACGAAGCCTCCAGTGGCACCTCGAAATGTCCCGCCGAAACAGAACCCCACGAGGTGAGGACCCTGCCACGCTCCCAGGGCCACCACGTCATGAGGGCCAAGCAGTTGCCACTCATAGTACCTACGCACCACCTCCCTGCCGAGCCTTGTGAGGGCGCTGTGGGGGAAGGCGCCCATGTGGATGGTGGTTACGGACGGGAGATCGTGGGCGGCGAGGTCCCGTGATGTTACGTTCCTGGTTTCAGTTGTCATGATGTTGAAGACCTAGCGCCTGCTCTCTTGGCTCCTGGCAACAAGGGCCTCCCTTTGCTCAGGCGTCAGGTTGCAGATTACGGCGCGGAACTTGCCCGACGAAGTGCGTGGGATGCTATCTACAGGTTCTACTACAACCGTGACCTCTGGGCCAAGGCGTTGCTGGACCCGATGGATGACGTTCTGAGCGTCCGTCGGGCTGAACCCGGTTGTGGTCACAACTCTAACGCGGATGCGAGTAAGCGTCCCCTGGATTATCTGCCCTTCCCTGATATGAGGCTGGTCGGTAAAAATGCCGTGGAAGCGCACCATCTGACGACCATCGGGTCCGACAACAACATCCTCTAGACGTCCTACCACCTCTTTGATAATTGGCATAGCGATTCCACACGGACAAGGTTCCGGATCCCACATTGCTGCGTCGCCGAGCCGATAACGTACGAAGATTTGGTAATTCCGCATCAGACAAGTTGCTACCACTTCTCCAATCTCGCCAGGTAGACACGCACTTCCATCAGGTCTGATGATTTCAACAACACCCGCATCTGGGCTGATATGCAGACGACCATGGGAACATTCGCTTGCGAACAGCGCGTTCTCCACCGTGCTGTACTCCTCGTATACCCTGCAACGATAAGCCTTTTCCATTACCTCCCGCATTTCGCGAGTCACTTTCTCGCTGGTCGTGATAATGGCTTTCATCGGCGGTACTTCCAGGTTCTGCTCTAGTATGAACTTCGCGAGCAAGTAATAAGAAACAGCGTATCCAGTGAGCCACTGGACGCCATGTCTCCTCAGTGCCTCAACGTAAAGTTGTGCGTTGGCAGGACGCAGGTGGAATGGAGAGAGATATACCTGACGTTCTACAAGATTGAACCTGTAGAAAGGACCGCTGCTTT
>JBBRVL010000286.1:0-5489 GCA_038246925.1 Chloroflexia bacterium | reverse complement strand
GGGTGGCGGCGTCTACCGTGTGCAATACTTCGAGCGGGCCAGGTTCGAGATGCACCCTGAGCTACCCACAACCCAGCGCGTTCAGTTAGGTGTGCTTGCCCCCGCGCTCCTCCAGGGCCGCACCTTCGACAGGCTACCTTCCCTTCCTTCGACCTCCTCCCGCCTCTACTTCCCCGAAACAGGCCATACCGTCTCCAACGGCTTCCTCTCTTACTGGAAAACCAACGGCGGCATCGCACAGTTCGGCTTCCCCATCAGCGAAGAGATGGCCGAAAACGGCCTGACCGTCCAATACTTCGAGCGAGCGCGCTTCGAGTATTACCCCGGACTTGAGGGCACAGGCTACGCGGTGCAGCTTTCCCCAATCGGCCATTACGCGCTCAAAGAAGCAGGCTTCAACAGCCCATGGGTGCGCTTCAATCCACCCCGCCTTGCCGAAGGGCACACCGCCGTGGTGGAAGTGGAGGCTTTGAATGGGATAACGGTCACAGGCCGCTACGAGGGCCGGGCGCTTCTCTTCAAACATGACAGGACACAAGGCGTTGCCTGGGCGATGCTTGGTTCGGTCCCATTCAATGACCTCGGCCCCCGGCCTGTCGCTATTTCTCTCCAGGAGAGCGACGGCGAGCTACGAACGGTAACACGCACATTGGAGATAGTCGCCTACAAGTTCCCATCCGAGTCGCTCCAATTCGACCCCGAGACCACCAAGCTCCTTGATCCGGCCCTCACCAACAAAGAGACCAACACTCTCAACGCCATCTTCTCTGGCCGCACCCCAGAGAAACAGTGGGATGGCATGTTCAGGATGCCCCTCGACGGCAAGATACGAGTCACCTCGATCTTCGCCACGCGCAGGTGCTATTCCTGCCCCGCGGGCGGGCGACCTACCTCCTATCACGGCGGCATGGACATGGCGGCGGCAGAAGGCACCTCGGTCCGCGCACCTGCTGCCGGGAGGATAGTCCTCTCCGAAAAGCTGGCGGTGCGAGGCAACGTAATCATAATCGACCACGGCATGGGCGTCTTCACCCTCCTCGCTCACAACTCCAAGCTGATAGCCACTATGGGCCAGACCGTCCAAAAGGGCGACGTCGTCTCCCTCTCCGGCAACACCGGCCTCTCGAACGGCCCCCACCTGCACTGGGAAGTCCACGTAAGCGGCCCCCCTGTCGATCCGGTAGAATGGGTCAATCGCGCCATGCCGTGACGAGGGGTCGGTGGTCGGTCGTCTCTGCCTTCTGATCCCTGATCCCTGATCACCGACTACCGACTTTATGCACCGAAACAGCATAATGGCTGTCCCACGTCCAGGGGTCGCGGTGCCATGTAGAGTAACGCTCGGCCAGTTCTAGCCCGACCTCCTCGGCCAATCTATCGTATTCTTCAATCTCCAGATAGCCCATCGCAAGCTGAAATCCCGCTATCAGCACACCACCAGGCGTAAGGTGCATAGCCATGTTCTTCACTACAGCCCCTTCCGCGCCCGGCGCAAGAAATATCATCACGTTACCCGCCATCACTATCGCATCGAAGGTGCGCCCCAAGTCTATCTCAGCCAGGTCGCCCAGGTGCCAGCTAATGTCGGGCGCTTTCGAGCGCGCAGTGCCCAGCATCATCTTATCTATATCAACCCCCACAACCTCGATGCCCCGCCGCGCAAGCTCTATCCCCACGCGTCCAGTCCCACACCCCGCGTCCAGCGCCGACCTCGGCCCGAACGCCTCCACAAAATCGGCCTCGCCATGCACGTTCTCTCCAGCCCGTTCCCGCTGCCGGTAAGGAGCATCATACTCCTCCCCCTCGACCTTGCGCGTACTCAGCCAGCGGTTCTCCGGCCTATTCCCATCTGAAGCCATAATCACCCTCCACTGCAAAACCCTCTGCGTCTCTGCGTTTCAATAACAATAATAACAACAATAGGACTTACGCAATTTACGCTTGAATAGTGCCCAATCTTGCGCCTAAATCACGCTTGGCTGCGTAAGTCCTAAACAATAAACTCTTGGCGGGTACTTGGCGCTCTTGGCGTCTTGGCGGTTTCGTCGTAATTGACGGTCAAGCCGTAGAGCATTATAGTAACAGAAGCATGGCCCAATCCGCTATCGAGCCTAGAATCATCTTCATGGGCACTCCCCAATTCGCCGTGCCTTCTTTGCGCGCGCTCTCCGCCGGGCCATACCAGATAACAGTTGTCACCCAGCCCGATAGACCTGCGGGCAGAGGCGGTAAGCTCACTCCACCACCCGTCAAGGTCGCCGCCGAAGAGCTAGGCATGACCATCTTGCAGCCGCCGACCCTGAAAGACCCCGACCTGCGCTCTACACTGGCAGCCCTCTCCCCCGAAGTGACGGTGCTGGTTGCCTACGGCGAATACATCGCCCCATCACTCCTCGACCTGCCCCGCCGCTCAAGCATCAACCTCCACCCTTCACTTCTCCCCAGGTGGCGCGGAAGCACCCCCATCCAGTCGGCCATCCTCGCGGGCGACACTGCAACGGGCGTGAGCATCATCAGGATGGATAAGGGACTCGACACCGGCCCCATCCTCGCACAACGCCAGGTAATCATCAACCCGGACGAGACCACACCCGAACTGAGCGAGCGCCTGGCCCGCGTAGGGGCCGAACTGCTGGCCGAGACCCTCCCCCTCTGGCTGCGTGGCGAGCTACAGGAACAACCACAGATCGAAGAAGGCGCTATAGTCACCCATACCCTCAAGAAAGAAGATGGCCTAATCAACTGGCACACTCCAGCCGAGCAAATAGCCCGCCAGGTTCGCGCCCTGCAGCCCTGGCCCGGCACTTATACCTACTGGCAGGGTCGCCTCCTCAAAATTAATCGCGCCCGGCTTGCTCCCGCCCTACAAAATCCGCAACCCCCCGGAACGGTCGCCGTCTCTCCCGAAAAGATGCTATTAGTGCATACAGCGAACGGCATACTGGAACTGCTGGAGGTACAGTTGGAAGGCAAACCGTCCATTGGGGCACGAGCCTTGCTAGCAGGATATAGTGGCATAATAGGTACTACGCTTGGCACCAAACTTGACGTTTCAAGCGACAGCTAGTACGCTACAGGTAACAAGTCGGAGAAATCCTGAACAAAATAAATATATGCCGATAAACACACCACAACCTCGACTCCCCCTGGAGCCGGAAGAATACCCTCTCTACAGGCCGCCGAGCCGTATAGGCTGCTCAGGTCTCACTATCGTTACCTTGCTGCTGGCGGTGGTCTTCGCATTTCTTATCTGGCGGGTCACACCCCCGATGGCGAAGGCGATCACCAACATACCACGAGGTCTGTTCGGCGGCACGGTAGATGACCCCAATGGCACCCCCGGCGTCGATGGCGGTTTTCCCACTCAAACCAGCCTCGTGGCGGCCATCCCTACCGATACGCCCCTATCTGCCATCCCTCCCACAGCCGTGATCGAGTATGTAAAAGTGTCGGGTACAGGCAGCGCGGGCGTCAAGTTGAGGGCGGAGCCGAAAAGTACAGCCAAGTACAGCGTCAATGTGGGAGAAGGAGCTACCTTCCAGATTATCGGCGCTGATGTGCAGAACGACACCGGCACGTGGAGGCACGTGCTCTTGCCCGGCGATGGTCGCAGCGGCTACGTCCTCTCCAAATATCTCATTGCCACCAGCGGACCTTAGCGGAATATTGCGCCCCAAAGCGCGTTGACACCCTGCTTGCTAACCTGTAAAATCAAGTGACGGGCACCTACCACGTATATAGAAAGCGCAGGCAGCGTATGAGCAAGAGCCGCTACGAGCAAGAAATCGACGAAATCCTCTCCAAATACGACGAGGAAAAAGGCCGCGCCCCCATACCACCTCAACGCAAATCGCCTAGAGAGTTCCTCCCGACCTCCCCTCTCCCACCTCGAAAAAGCCTGACGCCACCCCGTTCGATGCCCGACGTGAAACGGCTCAGCTCAGGCCAGTATATGCTCGCCGCGTTCGGCGTGGCGGTTCTGGCGATCATTCTGCGCTCCCTGGGCGTGCCTTCCACTATTATCACCATAATGATCATACTGTCGGCGGTGCTGTTCCTAGTGCCTATCCTGCTTAATTATACGAGAGGCGGAAGCAGTGGAGGCAGCACGTCCCCCCACGAAGAGAAGCGTTGGCGCGGCCAGGTGATAGACATCAATACACGTCGCAACGTCACCGACGACCCACTCGCGAGCATCAAGCGCTGGCTCAGGCGCAGGTAGTCCTCTAACCCTTCACGATTCGCAGACAAAGTAAGAAGAGAGCACCTAGATGAGGTGCTCTCTTCTTACTTACACTCATGCTAGAAATCCTCTGGCACGTCTTGCGGGATATCGGCAGAGGTGATCTCACCCGAAGTGAGGCGCGAATCGCTCATCCAGCCTAGCATCCGTGCGTCAATGCTGGGGTCGTGTTGTGCGAAGCGGTGGTCGCCCCCAGGCAGCATCCACAGGGTCTTAGGCTCGGCGGCTTCATCATAAATGCGCTGGCTTATATATGGGGGCACTACCTCATCGCCCTCGCAATGTACAAGTAGCACAGGTCGTGGGCTGATACGCCTGGCAGCTTTATGCACATCGGTCCTGTAGAGGAGCTGCACCATAGAATTAACATCGACGCGTGGTGGGTCCTCAGGCACGTAAGGCGATTTGTGTCCTCTCTGCACCAGACCGACCTCTTCCATGAGAATCAACATCCCAGCCTCGTTCGTTGGACAATAGGCAACAACCGGCCAAACATCGATCAGGTGCGACGCGGTATGTATCGCCAGCCACCCACCCATTGACGCCCCACGTATCGCCACGCTAACCGGGTTCACTTCGGGCCGGTTCTGCAAGTGCAACACAGCAGCCGCTACATCGTTGAATATATTGGCGTCAAGCTCTCCTCCACTCTCGCCATGCCCGCGCAGGTCGGGGATAAGTACAGCATACCCCGCCGCCGTGGCTCGCGCTCCGAAGTCAGCATAACGCTCCTTGTTCGATCCGAATCCGTGGCAGACGACGATGCCGGGAGACCAACTAGTCGCCCCTTGAGGTAAATAGAGATTGGCGACCAGCTCAACGCCGTCATATGTAGTAAAATTAACTCTCTCTATAGCCATAAGAATTATGAGTTTTGTAACTGGAAGATTTACCGATCTAGTTTCGAATTGCCAGGCGAATTGAATTCGCTCATGCATGCGTCTGGTTTCGCGTAGTATTATATACCAATTCGGGCAAATAGCTAGGCAACACTCCATGTCAGGCACAAACTCACCTTCTACCGCCGCATGTTTGACGTCCCTAACCCCCTCTGCTATAGTGCCTGGGACCCGTAAGAATTACGAGTTTTGAAATGGGAAGGTTTACCAGTTTAGTTATGAATTGCCAGGCGAATTCATTTCGCTCATGCAAGGGTAAGAGTAGATGCCAGACAAGAGAAATTACAGAGATACCCTGTCAAAAAAAATAGAGGACAGCACGGCGCGAATAGGGGTTATCGGCCTCG
>JBBRVL010000285.1:0-5503 GCA_038246925.1 Chloroflexia bacterium | reverse complement strand
GTGGCCGGGAGGAGAGAGGTAAGTGTGCAACACAGCCCATTTACCTCTCTCCTCCCGGCCACTCTTTACTGCGGGTTCTTGCTTCCTGGGATCTCTGAATACTAAAGGCTGCCCTCGAACCCCGCATGGTACAGTAAACCGTGGGACTCCATGGAGTAAAATGAGCGAAGCTGTCACCAGGGGTAATGTAATCTTGATAGTGTGGGACTCAAGTCTGAGCGGTAGTCGTGGGATAAATCAGACCGGGAATGGGGTGTGAGTAGCAATGGATACTGTTGGCGAATTCGCAAGCAGGTAAGTGGGTGGGTGCTGTTGAGTGGCTAATGCGATATCATGGAGCATTGAAGACGGCATCTGTTTGGATTGGAAAGGAGGAAGATCCATGTCAATGCACCCTCAGCCCATCGCTCCTGTGCCTGAAGACACTGCCCGTGTTGCTCGCGCTGCCTTCCCCAAAGGCAATCTGTATATGAAGATGCGCGATGAACTGGGCACCATCTGCCAGGACCAATAGTTCGCATCTTTGTTCCCAACACGAGGTCAACCTGCCGAAGCCCCTTGGCGGCGGGCCCTGGTATGCGTGTTTCAGTTCATCGAAGGGCTATCTGACCGTCAGGCAGCTGATGCCGTGCGAAGCCGGATTGACTGGAAGTATGCCTTGGGACTGGAATTGACTGATCCAGGTTTCGACTTCTCGGTGCTCAGTGAGTTCCGTGCCCGTCTCATCAGTGGAGGACTTGAGGGATCACTGCTCGATGCCATGCTCGCTCAGTTCAAGCAACGAGGCTGGCTCAAAGAGCGAGGGTCACAACGCACTGATTCTACGCATGTGCTGACTACTGTTCGGGTGCTCAACCGATTGGAGACAGTGGGAGAAACCTTGAGAGCCGCATTGAACGCTCGCGCTGTGGCTGCACCAGACTGGCTGAGAGAGCAGGTGGAGCCGGAATGGTTCCAGCGTTATGGATCACAGGTAGAGGAGTACCGGCTGCCTAAAGGCCAAGAAGCACGGTACAAGTATGCAGCCACCATTGGAGTGGACGGTTCTAGTCTGGTCAATGCAGTCTACTCTCCCCAAGCCCCTGCTTGGTTACGGGAAATCCCAGCGTTGCAGATACTGCGTCGCGTTTGGGTCCAGTAGTATATGGTTTTGGAAGGCCAAATCCAGTTGCGCTCCGCTCAGAACTTGCCACCTGCTGGCGCGCGCATCGACTCTCCCTAAGACCCACAAGCCTCTTATGGCAACAAGCGGAGCACCACCTGGCCCGGGTACAAGGCACATGTCACCGAAACCTGCGACCGTGACCCTGACGAGGTCCATCTCATTACCAATGTGGAGACTACTCAGGCGCACGTAGCAGATGCAGACGTGGCAGTACCTACTCACAAGGCTCTGAAAAACAAGAAGCTGCTGCCTGGTGAGCACTTGTTGGACGCTGGCTATGTTGATGGGGAGTTGCTGGTGAGCAGCCAACAGGAATATGGGATAGAGGTAGTTGGTCCGGTTCGTCCCAATGCCAGCTGGCAAGCAAAGGCAGCAAAGGCGGGTAAAGCAGGTGACGGCTACGATATCTCGGCATTCACTGTTGATTGGGAAGCCAAACGAGTGACGTGCCCGAACGGGCGCACGAGCAGTTCGTGGACGCCACATCTGGATACATGGGGCAACTCGGTGATAAGCGCGAGGTTCCTAAAGGCTGATTGTTTGCAATGTCCGGCGCGCACCTTATGTACCCATTCAGTTACTGCTCCTCGGCACATAATATTCAGGACCCAAGCCGAACACCAGGCTATACAAACCATCCGCCAGCAACAAATGACACCCGAATGGCAGGCTCGATACATGCAGCGAGCAGGAGTAGAGGGCACCCTATCGCAGGGGGTTCGAGCATACGAGTTACGCGAGACACGCTATATCGGCTTAGCCAAGACACACTTACAACACATCCTCATGGCAGCAGGCATCAACATCGTGAGAATAGTGGCATGGCTGCAGGGTATTCCCAGAGGCAAGACCCGTGTGTCGCACTTCGCTGCTCTAGCCCCGCTGGGCCCAGCATTGCCAGCATGACGCTCTCTTCGATGTTGCTGACAATTCGCCAACAGTATCCATTGCTACTCACGGGCCGATTAATATGCAGTTTTGCTTCGTTAGTAACCACCACTCTTCAAATCCTTTGGAGCTGGGCCGCAAATACCCGTTCGCAAATACCCGTTCAAGTTAGCGGCGCGGCATGATAACATCACGCCCACCCTTCTTGCTTCACAAGGATCATAAATCTTCATCTGCGAGCCTGATAGGGTAGACCGTCCTGTTTTGCGGGACAAATGTCACCAGTTATGGGGACGTGGCTGCATCGAGTGTAGTTAGAGGTCTGGGGCTGGAAACCAAAAATAACCGCACGCCCTTAGCCCCAGTCACTGGTTTCCTCTGCACTATCTTGAGGTTATCTTGACCTTCTCTTGAGATTACTGTGCTATCATTTGGATATGTCTGATATGTGCAGGCAAACAGGGGATCTGATAGTGTAGTTAAAGGGGTGTGGGGTGGCACAGCGAATTCTTGTTGTAGATGATGATATATCAATCGCCAAAATCCTGACGGGCTATCTGGAGCAGGAAGGTTTTGAGGTGCTAACGGCCGGTGACGGCGACCGCGCCTTTCACTCTGTGCGCCATGATCGGCCCGACCTTGTAATACTCGATGTTATGCTGCCCAATCGCGATGGGTGGGAAGTAACGCGGGCTATCCGTTCAGATGCCTCCCTCAAGGCTACACCCATTATCCTGCTCACGGCTCGCGTGGAAGACACGGACAAGATTGTGGGCCTGGAGCTGGGCGCGGACGACTACATAACCAAGCCGTTCAACCCTCGTGAAGTGGTGGCCCGCGTCCGCGCCTTGCTGCGCCGCACCGAGCTTGATAAGGGGCGAAACATAGTAGCCCATATACTCTCCATAGGCCATCTGCGCCTGGACATTGACCAGCACACAGCAACAATCAACAACGCGCCGGTGGAGCTAACCCGCACCGAGTTCAAGCTCTTGCAGATACTCATGGAAAGTCCCGGCTATATCCTCACTCGCGACGACCTGCTGGAGAAAGTGATGGGCTACGCCTACGAAGGCATGGGCCGCGCCCTCGACACCCATATCCGCAATCTCCGCAAGAAGATAGAATCCGACCCCGATAACCCGCGCTATATCCAGACGGTTTATGGCGTTGGCTACCGCATGGCAGGAGGGCAAGGCCAGGGACAGAAGCAGGAGGTGCAGACGTAATGCCATTATGGATAAGGTTGAGCCTGCTCATCAGCATCCTGCTGGTAGTGGTAATCTTCGCCACCACAATGGTCGCCCTGCTCGTCTTCGTAACAGGAGGCCAGAGCATCGGAGATCCACTGGGGCAGGTTCCGCTCGATAATGCACCCTCGGTCGCAAACATCGCATTTCGGCTGGGAACCTTTGTTGCCGTAGTTGGCGTCGTAGGGGTCACCGTTGGCGTAATAGTCAGCCGCACAGTCAGCGCGCCGATTTCGCAGCTTGCCGCGGCAGCCCATCGCATCGGCGAAGGTGATCTGGGCATCAGGGTAAAGGCAGGCGGCAGCCAGGAGCTGGTTGAGCTAGCCAACGCTTTTAACAAAATGGGGGCCGACCTGCAACACGCCGAAGAGCTGCGCGCCAACCTGATCGCGGATGTGTCACATGAGCTGCGCACTCCCCTGACCGTCCTGGAAGGCAATCTGCGCGCCTCTCTCGACCGCGTTTACGTGCTGGACGAGGCTATGATTGCGGACCTTTATGGCCAGACACGTCACCTGACCCACCTGGTGAACGACCTGCGCGAGCTATCTCTCGCAGATGCCCGGCAGTTGCCACTCAGGAAAGAGCCGACCGACCTGGCGGCTCTTACGGGCGAAGCCCTGCGCGTGTTTGGCCCTCTCGCCGAAGAACAGGAGGTTGATCTCGTGCAGCAGGTTCCCGCATTGCCTATGGTAACAGCCGACCCGGCACGTATCACCCAGGTGTTGCACAACCTGCTGGTCAATTCTCTGCGCTACACACCGAAAGGCGGCACTGTTACGGTGGCGGGCAGCGTCACGCCCGATGCGGTTAGTCTCAGCGTGCGCGACACAGGCATTGGCCTGACCGACGAGCAACTCATGCACGTATTTGACCGTTTCTACCGGGGCGACAGATCGCGCAGCCGCGACACCGGCGGCACGGGTCTGGGGCTGGCTATAGTGAAGGCCATAATCGAGTCGCACGGGGGCCAGGTCGCAGCAGCAAGCAATGGCCCTAACCAGGGCAGCACATTTTCTCTCTACCTGCCGCGACAGTAATTGACAGCATGAAATAGAAAACAAAAAGAGAAGCCGCGATCTGAGTGCGGCTTCTCTTTTTGTTTGCCCGGATGCTATCAGGATATGGAGACAGGAGTTTTCCTACAATACTTGCGGATTATCTTGACAATCTCTTGAGATTGGAACGCTATGCTTATTACAGGCAAATAGCAAAAGGAGATCACAACAATGACATTTACCGTCGATCAACAGACAAAGGATGCAAATGCAGAGGCTATGGAGATAATCCGCGAAAGCAGAACAAAGGCAGCTATGCAACAGGCAATTATCGATCTACAGGATGTGAGCAAGGTCTATGCGACCGGACCGGTAAAAGTAACCGCCCTGGATCATGCCTCGTTGCGCATTGCGCGGGGCGATTTCGTAGCCATCATGGGGCCTTCAGGGTCAGGCAAATCCACTCTGATGAACCTTATTGGCCTGCTCGACCGTCCTACGGAAGGCACAATCATGTTTGAAGAGCAGGATTTGCGGGGCAAGAACGACAATGACCTTGCCCGTGTGCGTAGAGAGAAGCTTGGCTTCATCTTCCAGTCGTTCAACCTGTTCCCCAGGATTAATGCGCTGAAGAACGTCTCAATGCCTCTTCAGTACGCAGGGGTATCGTCGGCGGAGCGCAGCCGTCGCGCAAAGGCCATGCTGGAGCAAATGGGCCTGGGCGACCGCCTCTCAAACAGGCCGTGGGAGCTGTCGGGCGGGCAGCAGCAGAGGGTAGCGATTGCTCGCGCCTTGATAAATAACCCGGTGCTGATTCTGGCAGACGAGCCGACAGGCAACCTCGACTCCAAAAGTGGCGAGATCGTGCTTGCTCTGCTGCAACAGCTGAACGACCTCGGCGCGACTATCGTCGTAGTGACCCACGACGAGCGCGTAGCCAGCCACACAAAACGCATAGTAAGGCTGCTGGACGGCCGGATAGTGGAAGACCGCCAGGTTGATTCGCTCCTTCGCGCCTCAGCGTTAGCCGGCGCATAACAGAAAAGACACATCTTCAACCCAGTATACAGACAACAAAGTGCAATATCAGGGGGCACAAAATGAGATTCTTCGATTACATTAAGACGGCAATAGAAAACATCGCATCGGCCAAGCTGCGAAGCCTGCTAACCTCGCTGGGCATCATCATCGGGATCGGCTCC
>JBBRVL010000284.1:0-5589 GCA_038246925.1 Chloroflexia bacterium | reverse complement strand
TGACGCGAGACCGTGTTTTCCCCGAAGTCGCGCCGTTCCCTGACTCTCCAAGTAGTATATACATCGAACCTACCAAGCATTCACTGAGCGAGCCGTTCCTGAGCTATTGGCGCAACAACGGCGGCCTTGCGATTTTCGGATATCCAATCTCCGAGCCGTTCAACGAGCAGAATGAAGACGACGGCAAGACCTACCTCGTGCAATATTTTCAGCGTAATCGCTTCGAGTTCCACCCGGAGAACCAACCTCCCTATGACGTATTACTCGGCCTGCTCGGCAATGACTTCAAGGCCATGCAAGCGCTGCTGACAGTGTGGGGTACGCCGGTGGCAGGCGGACCGCCCGTAACCCAGCCCCTACGCAAACCTGTCAAACCCGCTGTCGGTGGTGAGTTCCTCAAAGGACCGCTCGTGGGCGACGGCATGATTGTCCAGGGCTATTACCAGGACACGAAACGCATCATGGGCATGATCGATGACCTCGATTTCACCTGGATAAAGCAGCAGGTGGAGTGGAAGGGCACCGAGGACCCCAAAGGTAACTACCACTGGGACGAGCTTGACCGCATCGTGAACGACGCGCAGTCGCGCAACGTGAAAGTCATGCTCTCTGTCGTGAAGGCACCCACATGGTCAAACGGCGGCGTCCAGGGCTTTCCGACGAACCCCAGGGACCTCGGCGACTTCATGACCGCGCTCACCAAGCACTTCCGTGGACGCGTGGGCGCTTATGAGATATGGAACGAGCACAACCTCCAGGGCGAAAGTGGCGAGATCAACGCCGGCCGTTATGTGGAGCTGCTCAAGGTGGCGTACACAGCGGTCAAAGCAGAGGACGCAAGCGCCGTGGTAATCGCGGGTGCCCTCACGCCCACAGGCATCAACGACCCTGAGGGTAAGCGCGCTCCGGGGGCCGAAGGCGCTGTCACCGACACAGTCTACATGGAAGAGATGTACAAGTACCAGAACGGCGAGGTGCGCAAGTACTTCGATGTTATGGGGAGCCACCCCTACGGCTTCAACAACCCACCCGATACCGGCTGGCCTGATAATCCTAACTACGACCCGACCTTCCCAATAGGCAGGAACAGCAAGCCCGACTACTACAATACTTCTAATTCCTTCTACTTCCGCCGCATCGAGGAGCAGCGGGCGATCATGGAGAAGTATGGCGACGGCCAGAAGCAGTTGTGGCTCACCGAGTATGGCTGGTGCAGCGACTTCCGTGAAGATGGTTATGGTGAATGCAGGTTCAACACCGAGCTAGAACAGGGTCAGTACACGCTGGCGGCGATGCAACGGGCGCGTACCTATTACCCCTGGATGGGCGTGATGTTCCTCTGGAACCTGAATTTCTCGGTCTTCCAGCCTTCTTACACAGGACCCGCGCACTTTGCTCTACTGAACGGCGACTGGAGTCCCCGTCCCGCATACAACATGATAAAGAACAGACCGAGGCCGTAAGTGGGAAGGGGTTAGGGATTAGGGGTTGGTATAACCTACGTTCTAACCCCTAATCCCTAACCCCCAATCCCTAACCTTGACTGTGCCTCCTCTGTGTGGTATCTTATAATCCTAAACCCTGTGGTGAAGTTTGGTTGCTTAAGGTTTTGATCCTAACTACCTTTTTGGGAGCCGGCAGCGGATGGGGCTGTGTCCGCCCGTAAGGGTAACGCAATAACCTGAAGAACGGCACCCACCTGCGATGAGCAGGTTCAAAACCTTGCGACCACACCCAGGGTTTTTCCTTTTAATCTAAACTTGGGACTAAGCGCTAACAAGCTGCAATCTCCCAGCGTTGACCCAAACGGCAAGAAACTCAAACACACCATTCTTTGAGCCTGCTATGCTGGTTATACTGGTTGGACCTGAACGCTTCCTTGCGTCCCAGGCCCTCAAATCGTACCTCGATAAATACGCCCCAGCCGACAGCGCGCTTGGCGACCTCAACCTGACACGCCTCGATGGAGCGCGCATCACACCCGATGAGCTTGAACGGGCAGTGCAGGCTATGGGCTTCCTGGCAGATACGCGTGTAGTCGTGGTCGAGGGGCTGATGTCGCGGTTCGGGGGTGGCAGGGCTGCTGAAGGCGACGTGAGTGCAACCAGGAAGGCAGAGCCGCCAACCAGGGGGCGTGGTAAAAGCGAGCCTGGTCTGGGAGAGCAATTCGCGGCGCAGTTCAGCCAGGTGCCCGACTCGACTATCCTTATCCTGGTTGAGCGCGGTGGGGTTGCGAAAAACAACACTCTGCTCAAAGCTGCCTCGCGGTACGGCAGGGTCGAGGAGTTTCTAACCCCCAGGGGAGTTGCCTTAGAGCGGTGGATAGGGGACCGTGCCAGGCAAGCAGGCGTGAGGATAAGTCAGGGGGCGCAGGCTGCGCTCGCGGCTGCCCTTCCTGATTTGCAGACGCTTGCAAATGAGATCGAAAAGCTGTCACTCTACGTCGGACTCGGCGGCACTATTGACGAAGCGGCATTGAAGCAGATGAGCTTCGTCTCCAAGCAGGACGATGTTTTCGAGATGACTTCCGCCGCCGCCCGCCGCGACACAAAGGGCGCGCTGATCCATCTTCAACGCCTCATGGATGGAGGCACAGCGCCTGAGGGTATTTTGCCCGTGCTGGCATGGCAGGTACGCACTCTAATACAGGTGCGCGACATGCTAGACCACCGCGTCTCAGAAGGCCGGATGGCTGAGCAATCTGGACTGAGTGACTTTATTGTGAGGAAGAGCATCGGCCCGGCAAAGCAGTACACAATGCCAAAGCTACTGGAGATCCATCACAAGCTAGTCGAGCTTGATCACGCGGTGAAGACCGGACGTGCCGAAGCTGAGATGACGCTGGATGCGCTCGTGGTTGAGATGTGCCGGGGCTAAGGGGATATGTCGACTAAATACCTATATGAGCTCATGCAAAAACATGAGTCACCACGGACTTTGACTTGCGAAGGGCAAAGGCGGGAACGATGAGCGAGCCACAAGCGGCTCAGAACTGAAAGAAGTCGGTAAAGCGGTACTTAGGCAGCTCGGTACAACTTTAAGCTATGGTATTCTCCCCTTTATAGCTACCATATGCCCGCCTTCTCTAATAGAACTAGGGTAGAACTGGTTCCTCTGTCTCTATGGGCGCGGGCATAGTAGGCGGCGGTGTCGGTATCTCAGGCCCTTCAGGTGAGCCGTCGGGGGTAGGGATCGGTCCAAGAGGGGCGTTTTCACACCCTGGGAAGAAGCTGTTGGATACAATCTTGGATGTTTGGCCCCTGGTAGCGTTGGCGTTCGGGCGGAAAGTGCCATCTGCATATCCTGTCATGACGTTTCTGTTCGCAAGCCTTTGGATGAATAGGTAGAATGTGTGGGTTGGTGGCACATCGTCGAAGCGCTGACCGCTCACGCTCTCGAAGAAGTTTGCAGTGTTCGACACTATTTTGGCAAGCTGCCCTCTCGTCACAGGCCAGAACGGGCGGAAGTACGGCCTACCCGCAACACACGGCTCGCCAGGTCCGCCGCACGGATAGCCCGTAACGTACCCCCGCCTCACCAATTGCTCAATCTCGAGGTAGAAGGGATTCG
The DNA here is from genome assembly GCA_038246925.1 of Chloroflexia bacterium. Classification (GTDB taxonomy): domain Bacteria; phylum Chloroflexota; class Chloroflexia; order QHBQ01; family JADMIH01; genus JADMIH01. The sequence continues at coordinate 2,019 of JBBRVL010000284.1, read as the reverse complement.
CTGGTGAGACATCCTGGAACGTCTGGCCGCTGATGCTCTCGTTGAAGCCCACGCTCTTGGCGACCATTTTGCTCGCTTGCCCCCGCGTTACATCAGCATATGGGCGGAAGTAGGGGTTTTTGGTGGGGCATACGCACGGTTCACCTACTGCTAGACCGCAGCCATACCCTGTGATAATGCCTCTGCACGTGAGGCAGTGCACATATGGATTGAAGGTGTTAGCGCTTTGTACATCCTGGAACTGAGTGGAGCAACTTACGGCACAGGGTTGCTGGGTGAAGGTCAGTTGACTAAGCCCTGCTGGCAGTTCCACAACATTACCATTGGGTAAATATTAGATATATTGGGCTGTACCCCTCTGAGCCCCGATGGTCATACCAGAGCCGTTTGCTGTAGGGTCAAAAACAAGATCAAATTGCTTCCTACCCTCGTGGAGTCTGACCTCAAAAATTATTCTATGATTGTTGTTATTACCGCAAGCAATGTCCCCCATAGGAGCGCCATTAAGATCGCTCTTACATGCACGCCATTCAATGTTGAAGATACGATTGGGCGCTTGGCCCGTTGTCAAGGTGTAAATGCCACATGGGGCGTTTGGGACACAGCCAAAGTGTACGCCGTCCCCGTTGTTCAAGTAGAGGTCGTCCCAGAATGGCAGTATGGCATAGGTGAACGCTGAACTAGGCAGGTTTGTGTTATTGGGCGGGTTACTATTACTACCAGACCCGAAGCCGAGTGTGCCATTGTCGCCTACGACGATGGTAGTGAAAGTCTGGTCGTAGAATGCATAGGGGAACGGCAAGTCAACTGATGCAGTGCATTCACCACAGTCTGTAAGCACCTCGGTTGTGCCTGGCACGACCGTAACAGTAGCAAGAGCCTGGCTAGCGCGGTAGTTGACGTTTGAGCAAGGCACCGGCGTCTGGAACGAGGGGTTTGGGCAGAGGCTGTTGGCAAAGGCAATATCACTGATCAACAGAGCGCCCGCGCTTGTCTGATCAAACTTGAAATCAACTGATGCAACGTCAGTCAAATCTAGATCACTCCTCACGGCCGTGAACCTGGACAGATGTACACGTACTGTGTTCAGGAACTCATGAGGCACCGGATAAGGCCAACCAAGTGCTTGTGAGCCAGGAGGATAATAAAGTGGTTGTGGTCGTGGAGCATATGCGGCACTGACCTGCACAGAAGCAGATACACCATTTCTATCAGTCAGTACCACACTGAAGTTCTGATTTGCACCTGTCGGATTGCGACCATCCTTGAAATTGACTGCTGCACGGAATTGGAGTGCCTCATAGAGACTCACATTACCCTGACCTGCAGGTATCTGATTCCTATAGAGACCCTGTGGTGAGGCATTCCAACCAAGTGTAAGCTGGCTCAATCCGGGCCGTGGGGGAGGTGGTGGTAGAACAGCATAAGCATCTGAAGTGTGAGGTTGCCTAGGCTGACTCTTAGCTAGTGCAGTGTAAGTCGGTGGAGGTAAATCCGGCGGCAAGCAGTGCTGTAAAGTATTTCCACCGCATATACCGTAGGGGGAGAGGGCGACTGCTGATACGCTGCCACCGAGGTTATTAACGACAAGTGCGGTCGGATTTGCTAAGCGATTGAGGTCCTTACGCGTGTAAGGGGTAGTTGTGACATACGGGGCATGATAAGAAGCGTAAACCGTAGCTGGCGCAACTGGTGCCTGGTTACCTACCAATAGGGGGTGCAATGAAATCTCCCCACCTAGATAGGCGCGGAAGAAGGCAGACATATATGTTTGACCTGTGGCTCTCTGCTGCTCCTGGGTTAGCCGTCCATTTCCTGCTATGCTCCCACAGTGAGGATCATTATACGCATTTTCAACATAATACGGATCATCTGGAGTCCAGTCATCCTTACCACCCGGTATCGGGGTTGGCGTCCCTGGTCCAGGGACGCCACCTGACCAGTGGATATTGTAATAATTATGGTTTGCTCCTAATATGAGGAATACATGTTTATAGGATGGATCCTTTGCCCTATTGT
>JBBRVL010000283.1:0-5601 GCA_038246925.1 Chloroflexia bacterium | reverse complement strand
GTCCGCCCTGTTGGGGATGGTATTCGGGCAAGGGCGGACACACGGGTCCGCCCCTACAGCTCCTTCCGCTGGTTTTGAAAGGCGTTCTAAGTCCTACATGCTCAAGAAGACCTACTGTTTTATGCAGTAGGTCTTTTTTCGGTTAGCCATAGAGGGTAGAAAAGAGGTTGTGGTGATACTTGACAAGCGCGCATTGTGCGGTGGATACTGGCTTTCGAGGGAGGCATGCGGAGATGGGACATGCGGAATAGTCAAGCAATAACTGATGTACCTGAAGACGTAAGGCTTGCGCCCTACCCGGCGTCTATCGAACATGCCGTTGGCCCTCTTGGTCAGGAGAGAACACGCGAGTCTGATCCATTCTCGGAAGTGGCTGCGCTCTGCCCCATCGGTGCATTCGATTCGGGACTGGGCGGACTTTCGATAATCGCCGAGATCAGGCGGCTGTTGCCTGCTGAGGATATTGTCTATTATGCCGACAACGGTTACTGCCCATACGGAGGCCGATCTGACGAGTGGCTGCGTGAGCGTTCGCTCTACTTAGCCAGGTTCTTAATTGAGCGTGGCGCGAAGGTGATAGTGGTCGCGTGTAACACGGCGTCTGCCGCGGGCCTGGAGCACTTGCGCGCTACCTTTAGTGTGCCGGTGGTGGGGCTGGTGCCTGCGGTCAAGCCTGCCGTAGCTGCCACGCGCACAGGAACAGTAGGTGTGCTGGCGACTAACGGCACTAATCGAGGAAGATTGTTGTCAGACGTAATAGATAGGTTTGCCACGCCCGCCAATGTTAAAGTGGTAGTTGCGGCTCCTACTGGCCTGGTGGAAGCTGTTGAGGCCGGCGAACTGGATACTCCTGAGACCGCCGAAGCAGTGCGCAGGGCGATAGAGCCGATGCTGGAGCAAGGAGTGGATGCGCTGGTGCTTGGCTGCACGCATTACCCGTTCCTGAAGCCGCTGCTGCGCCAGATAGCGGGGGAAGGGATGCGCCTGATAGATTCTGGTGATGGGGTAGCTCGCCAGACCAAGCGCGTGCTGGAAGCTCGGCATCTCTTGCGGGACGACAAACGTGACGGTGTTCTCACCGTTTACACCAGTGGTGAGATCGATGTGGTCCGCCCACTGGTCTGGCGGCTGGTGGGGGAAGAGGTGGAAGTCAATTATGAATTATGAGTTTTGAATTATGAATTGTGGCTCATAACTATAGAGGGTCACGGTTCTGATAGATGGGTAGAGATGAAGCATTACGGAAATACTTCGGCGGAAATAGAAGATTACATGTTGGGCTTCGTGCCTCCTCGGGAGGGGGTGCTGGCGGATATAGAAGCTCATGCCGAGCGTGAGGGTGTGCCTATTATAGGACCTATGGCCGGGCACCTGATTTATACGCTGGCTGTGGCGCTGAAGGCGAAGGAGATGCTCGATGTTGGAACGGCAATCGGCTACTCGGCGATGTGGCTTGCGCTGGCTGCTCAGAAGAACAAGGGGCGTGTCGTTAGCATCGAAAAAGACGACAGCCGCGCAGTCTGGGCAGAGGCATATTTTCGCCAGGCGGGGATGTCGGGCATTTGCGCTGTGCGACGGGGAGATGCGCTTGTGCTGATGCGTGGTATGGACGAGAGCTTTGACCTGATACTGCTCGATATCCTGACGCAATTCGACAGGCCCGATGCTTCGCTTGAGCTGCTCGACCTGTGCGTAAAGCGTTTGAAGCCGGGCGGCGTACTCCTCTCCGACAATGCCTTTCGCTCGGGCCAGGTTCTCTCGCCTGAAAACGCACCCCCATCGACACAGGGGATAGCGGCTTTCAACAGGGCAATTGCCGTTCACCCTAGACTGTTGAGCACGATAATACCGTTGCGGGATGGGATTAGCATGAGTGTGAAACTGTAGACTTTGGTTGGCTGAGTAGTCATCAGGAGACATATGACAGCAGATCCTAAGCATAATCCAGAGCGGAACCCGGCGGTACTTATAGAAGTGACGCGGGGGCCTATTGTCGAGTCGTGGCATCATGGCGTGATTGCGGTATGTGATCCCGACGGTAATCTACTCGCGTGGGCAGGCAATCCGGGGGTAGTGACCTATTACAGGTCAGCGTCGAAGCCTATACAGGCTATACCATTGGTAGAAAGCGGGGGAGCCGAGCATTTTGGGTTGACGGACACCGAGGTAGCAATCATATGTGGTTCGCATGACGGCACGCCGGAACAGGTTGAAGTAGTGCAAAGCATAATGGCGAAGATAGGGTTAGGGCCGGACGCGCTGGCTTGTGGGGCACATATCCCGTATGGTAAGGATGCTGCTCGTGCGCTCCAAGAGCGTGGGGAAGCGCCGAACGTGTTCCACAACAACTGCTCCGGTAAGCATGCCGGGATGCTTGCACTTGCCAAGTTTCATGGGTGGCCGGTAGGCGGGTATGAATTGCCTCGCCACCCGGTGCAGATAGCGATGTTAGATGTGGTTGCGCAGTTCGCGGGGATTTCCCCCGACGAAGTTGCGGTAGGTGTCGATGGGTGCGGTGTTGGTACGTTCGCGGTCTCCGTGCAGCAGATGGCAACGTCTTTTGCTCGACTTGGGCAGCCTGACTTCTGGCCGGAGCCGAGAAGAAGCGCAGTTGCACGAGTTACGAAGGCGATGACGGCAAACCCGGTGATGGTGTCGGGTGAGCACAATTTCGATACCGATGCCATGATCGCGGCGGGGAGCAGCCTTATCTCCAAAGCTGGGGCTGAGGGAGTGGCTTGCGTCGCGCAACTAGCAAGTGCCAACCGTCCGGCTATTGGCTTGGCCCTCAAGCTATTGGATGGCGACCGTACAAGCCGCGCACGAAATCCATCTGTCACGGAGGGATTACGCCAGGCTGGGATGCTGGATGAAGATGCTCTCAATAAGCTGGAGCAGTACTGGTTGGAAGAAGTGCGCAATCGTCCAGGCGATGTAGTGGGGGTGTTGCGACCTGCTTTTACGTTGAGTGCGGGCTCACCGGAAGGATAAACTATGATAGCTGATGTGCCAGAAGTACCCAAGAACGGGGACACGTCGGAGAAAGCGAATGACCCAGAGGGACCATTGACCTCAATACCTGCTGAGTCAATACCGGACAGGCAAGTGGAGGAATACACCAAGGGTGCAGATTTCACATGGGTGGTGTCAGCCCTAACCTCGCACAGGGACGAGATACTGGAGCGATGGCTAGATGCTGTCACCAAGCAGCCATTCCATCATGATCGCAAGGAGTCCGCGGTCGCCGATCACATACCAAATCTGCTTGATGCCCTGATTGGACTGCTCCGGACAACCGCACCATCCTGGGTAGATTCTAACGCGCCCCTTGAGGACATTGGAATACTCTCAGCGGGTCTTAGCCACTCACGGGTGCGGGCTGAGCAAGGTCTGAAACCGGCTGATGTAGTTGTGGAATTTCGCCTGTTGCGCCAGGAGATATGGCGCGCTTTGCGTGAGGCCATTCCAGATGGAGCGCTCACAGATGGTGTTGTAGCGGCGGAGATGTTGGTCAACGATGCGCTGGATAGTGCCATTTCTCAAGGTCTTGCCGCGCTCACTGACCACGTCGAGCAGGTGCGCGAGGAGTTCTTAGCAACCACTATGCACGAAGTCCGCCAGCCCCTGACGGCAATCTCAGGGGAAGCGCAATTGCTTATACGCACGCTCGGTCAGGACATGCCCGACCTGGCGCGTGTGCATGCCTCGGCAGCGCGTATAAGGGTATCTACGGAACGTATGATATCGATCCTGGAGACCCTTACTGAGATATCTAGATTGGCCCTCGGTGACCTGGGATTGCAACCACTCTCTGTAAGCCTTGAGGAAGTGGTTCGCAAAGCATTATACGACTGTGGACCTGAAGCACAGGATCGCGTGGTGCTCAAGGTAGTTCCCAACGTAGACACAACAGGGGTGTGGGATCCGATGCGCCTCGGGCAGGTTGCCAGTAACTTGATCGGTAATGCGCTCAAGTATTCGTCGGCCGGCACACCTGTCGAGATCAAGTTAAGCGCGGATGAGAAAAGTGTCGAGCTGAGTGTTCGAGACTACGGGATTGGTATCTCTGCTGAGGATATAAAGCACATATTCTCGCGCTATACTCGAGGCGGCAATGCTGTCGAGAAGGGCATACAAGGCCTGGGGCTCGGTCTGTATCTGTGTCAGGGTATTGTGAAGGCTCATGGAGGGCGTATTTGGGCGGAATCAGGAGGAGTTGGTCAGGGGACTATGATAACAGTGGAACTGCCCAGGCAGGTACAGATTAGTTGTTGAACACACCATCAGAGGGAATACACATACCATGGGACGGGGGAATTGCCCCTTGCTAGCATATGAAACCGACAAAGCTCGTATACGGCCTCTATATCTGTAGTCGCCTTCCTCCCACGAAGACCATCTCGGCCAAATTGACGCCAAAATGATAGGCCAGGTGGCGGTGGTTGGGCGCGTCCCATAGGACTATGTCTGCCAACTTGCCGACCTCCAGGCTGCCGAGGATTTCTCCACGGTTGAGCGAGTACGCGCTGTTGATGGTGGCGGCTACTATCGCTTCGGCTGGGGTCATCTTCATCTGTGAGCAGGCGAGGGAGATCATCAGGACGAGATTCTCTGAGGGGCATGTGCCGGGGTTGCAGTCGGTGGCGAGGGCAACAGGCACGCCAGCTTCTATCAAAGCCCTGGCAGGCGCGTAGCTTCCAAGCCCCAGGCCGAGAGGTGTGCCGGGCAGCAGGACCGCGATAGTGCCCGCTACCATTAGTGCCTCGATATCTTCGGGTTCCAACACGAGTAGGTGGTCGGCGGATGAGCAGCCCATTTCGGCGGCGACCTGCACAGCGCCCACCCGTGCGAATTCGTTGGCATGAAGGCGTGTTCCGAGACCGAGGCTCTTTGCAGTGCTGAGGATACGGCGCGTTTGCTCAGCGTCGAATGCCCTTATGTCGCAGAAGGCGTCGCACCATTCGGCTAGACTCTCGGCTGCCACCTGGGGTAGCATCTCGTTGCATATAAGGTCGATGTAATCATTCTCTTTGCCTTTGTATTCAGCGGGAATCGCGTGCGCTCCCAGAAAGGTAGCTGCAATCCGGGGGCCGCTCCCTGCCTCTTGAAGCTCCTCATTGAGGCTACGTATGGCACGCAGGCTCTTTAGCTCGTCTTCTACTGATAGACCGTAGCCGCTCTTTATCTCGACGGTGGTGGTGCCGTGGGCGAGCATCCGTTCGAGGCGAACCTTTGCCAGCCGCTTCAATTCGTCTTCGGCGGCGAGGCGGGTCGCGGTAACCGTCGACATGATGCCGCCGCCCGCCTGCATGATTTCCAGGTAGGTTGCGCCCTTGAGCCGCATCTCGTACTCTTCGTCTCTCCACCCCGCCCATATAAGGTGGGTGTGCGCGTCAACGAGGCCGGGCGTAACCGTTTTGCCGGTGGCGTCGATGAGGTCTGTATCTTCACCTCTGAAGCGATGCATGATCTCTTCGGTAGGTCCAACGCCCACTATTTTGTCGCCTGTGAATGCCACCGCGCCGTTGTGGATGATATCTGCGTCTCCCTGGGCGGCTCCAGAGCGTGGTGTGGCAGAAGGTCCGCAGGTGACAAGCTCTG
>JBBRVL010000282.1:0-5605 GCA_038246925.1 Chloroflexia bacterium | reverse complement strand
GGTTACAGGCGGCTCTCGCGTTTTATACGCCCCATATGGCGACCCGACATGTCATACTGGCGAAAATCGTTCCGCCACCCTACTGCTATGGGCATAGGCGTGATTTTTAGTATAATATCGTTTCGTGTGGATAACCTGATTATCCCGCCTCTGGCTGGACGGGATGCGCTAGGAGACTACAATCTCGCTTACAAACTGTTCGAGCCTACTCTGATCGTGCCTTCTGTGCTATTGGCAGCCCTCTTCCCGTTACTTTCCCAGACTGCCGGGGCAGCCACCGGAGATGTGCCCCGGATAAGAGAGCTGAAGCCATTGGTAAGCCAGACAATCACGATCCTGTTCTGGCTTGGCGCGCTTGCGACTTTGGCTCTTGCGCTATTGGCTGTGCCGGTTGTCGAACTGCTCTACGGCGAGCAATACGCGGCGTCTGGCCCATTACTCCAGATTCTGGCCCTTTGCTGTTTACCTATGTACCTGAATTACGGCCTGACCCACATGCTTATAGCGATGGACAGACCCCAGCTTTATGCGATCTTCACGCTCTGTACCCTTGTGGTGAATGTAGTTTTGAACCTGGCGCTTATCCCCATACTGGGCGTGCAGGGTGCAGCTTTCGCTACCCTCGGGACGGAATTAGCATTGCTCGTTATGTGTTCCATAGCAGTAGTCCGCCTGGCATCTCGTATTCCCTCTCCAATACGCGAGAAAGTGACTAAGCCTGGTATGGGGGGATCGCTTTGAGCGCGCACGCGGGGCACTCGGCAGCCGCCAGCCAGATCCCAGGCGAATGGCTTTCGTCCCATGGCGGTGCGCAACGGGCGACCGAGTCTCGTCTCTCACTCTTTACGGGCAGGTTCTTATTCGGCGCGCTCATCCTGGTGATTGCGCTAAGCCCGTTCGAGGCGGGCTATCCGCCCCTGGGTCGCTTTTCCATCAGTAACTCGCTCGGTACGACTTTTACCAACCTCGAGGCTTTTCTCTTCCTCATGGTTGGCGCATGGCTTTTGCGCCTCGCCTTTACGTCTTCGGCGAGGCGTCGCTTGCTGCGACTTCCTTTACTCCTGCCGATCCTCGGCTTGGTAGCTGCCGCCGTTATCTCGACTGCGTTTGGCGAGTTCAAATCGCTCGGCGTGCAATTCATTTACAGGCTGCTGATGGGCGTGCTGGTCTACGCCACCGTCTGGGAAGTGCTGCGAGGCAGGAGGCGATTGCTTGCTGCCCTTGGTACCCTTGTGGGCGCGGGCTTCGTTGCGGCAGTCGTGGGCCTCATGGAGTTTGCGCCGTGGATCGACTTACAACCCTGGCTGAAAGCGTTCAAGCCGCAGCCGACTACGGTGGGCGGCATGCTCCGCCTGAGCGGTAGTTTTGAATATGCGAACGGCGCGGCGATGTATTTTGAGATGGTGCTGCCGGTGGCTATCGGGATGGTGGCGCTCTTCTCCTCCAAAAGGTTGGTGGAGGCAGTATTCGGGGTGGGCCGCTTCTCTGAGAGGCTGCGCCTAGTAGTTCAGATAGCGCTGCTTGTGGTCGCGGGCGTACTCACTATGGCGTTAGTTCTCACCTTTAGCCGGGCGGCATGGGCGGGCGCGCTTGTTGCGGTCGGGGCAATCGGTCTGGCTGTCCTTCTTCGCAAGCGAGACGGCTCACAACCTGTTGCGCGAACCATTCTGCGCTCCCTGGCTGCATCCGTTGCAGTGATGGCGCTGGGAGCGACCTACATCGCTATCACGCAGCCGCTGCTTGTATTGCGTTTGACGGCAGGCGAGAACGACCGTAGCTGGTATAAGAATAGTATTACCCCGCAAACTCTGCCGGCCCTGAACGCCGGAGAGGTAGTGACTGTACCGGTCACGCTACGTAACGAAGGCCCGATGACATGGCAGGCCGAACGTGTACCCGTTGTCAGCTTGAGCTATCACTGGAGGAACGCTAACGAAGATCAAAACTCGGCGTTTTACGCGGTCTTCGAGGGTGTGCGTACCTCGCTGCCCCACGACGTTGGCCCCGGACAGAGCGTGACGGTGGAAGCTATCGTTCAGGCTCCGCCCAAGCCGGGTGATTACCTTCTTGAATGGGACCTCGTGCAAGAGCGAGTTGCCTGGTTCTACGAGAAGACCAAGACACGTGCCGAGCCGACGCCGCATAGAGTGGACGCGATCACGGAGGGGCAGCAAATGCCCCCTTTAGGCTCCTCCAACCAACGCCAGGTATCCGTACAACTACTGGAGAACGCCGATACTTCCACTGTTCCGCGCAGTAAGCTCTGGAGCGCGGCTTTCGCCATGTTTCGTGACCATCCTATAACAGGAGTCGGGCCGGACGGGTTCCGCAATCTCTACGGCAAATACGCAGGTGTTACCCAATGGAGTAAGAATATATATACAAACAACACCTATATCGAAATGTTCACCAATCTCGGCTTGATCGGTGGTTTGGCATTTCTGCTCATTGCTGGGCTGGCCGTGTGGCGTTCGATACGCAACATCTTACGTGAGCCGGTGGATGCTCTCTGGGTCGCTTGTCTGGGCATGACCGCTGGTCTCATCGCGTTCTATTTCCACGGCTTTGCAGATTACTTTTTGTTTTCAACGCCAATGTATATAATCTTTTGGTTTGCGATGGCAGTAAGCGTCTTCTGGCCTAAGTTAGTAGATAGGGAATCGTGAGTTATGAATTATGAATTAGAAAGAAACCACGTCAACTCATAATTCATAATTCATAATTCATAATTTCCGAAGGGTAAAGATATGCTGGTAGGATTCGAGGCATCGTCCCTGCGGGGCTGTAAATCGGGGGTTGGGTACTACACCGAGAATTTGCTCGGCAGCATCATGCGTGTCGCGCCAGAGCACGACTACGTTCTCTTTTCCAATCGTGAGATGAACGGCACATGGCAGAGGCTCGGCAGCGAGCGCCTGTATGACCGCCGATATTTCCCGGTGCGTGCCCTCTGGATGCAGGCGATATTGCCGGTCGCCCTGCGCGATGTGAGGCCTGATGTGTGCCATTTCACTAACTACCTGGCTCCCCTGTCGTGCGATTGCCCACAAATCGTCACCATCTACGATATGACGGTCTTTATCACTCCTCGCTACCACGACTTCAAGAAGCTGGTGCTGGACCGTACGCTCATCCCGAGGGTCGCTAAGCGGGCCGACGCTATTATCACAGTCTCCAACAGCGCCCGCTATGATATATTGCGTCATCTGAAAGTGCCCCGCGAAAAGGTGAAAGTAATCATGGGCGCTGTTTCCTCCCACTTCCGTCCGGTTATTGACCAGGCGCAACTTGATTCTGTAAAGAGCAAATATGGTTTGCGCCAGCCATTTATCCTCTATGTTGGCACAATCGAGCCGCGTAAGAACCTCACGCGCCTCATACAGGCTTTCGCCGATCTCAAAAAGAGCGGGCTGCCCCACAAGCTGGTAATAGTCGGGCAGTCGGGCTGGCATGTAGGCCCTATATTCGCTGAGGTAGAGCGCCTCTTGCTCTCAAAGGATGTAATTTTCACAGGCTACGTACCCTTTGAAGACTTGCCTGCCCTCTATTCTTTGTGCGAGACTATGGCTTTCCCCTCGCTGTATGAGGGTTTTGGTCTGCCTGTGCTGGAGGCTATGGCGTGCGGCGCTGCCGTTGTTACCTCCAGGTCGTCTTCTCTCATTGAAGTAGCGGGTGATGCGGCGCTGCTCGTCAACCCTCTTTCGGTTGACGAAATAGCCGACAGCCTACGCCGTCTCCACCAGGACCCTGATCTGCGGGCCGAATTGCGTGAGCATGGTATCGCCAGGGCATCTAACTTCACCTGGGAGGCCGCCGCCCGCTCGACCCTGGACCTCTATGAGAAGGTAGCTGCGCGTACCTTCGCCGCGCCGGTGTTAACTAATCGTCGGGGAGCCGCCATGCAGGAGGATTGAGCGTGGCACAATTCCCGCTTGTGAGTTCCGCAAAACTGCAAAAATCCTGAGCAAAGGCAATGACTTCCCTATGACAGACATCCATATAGAGACGCCCGAGTGGGTGCGCGACGCCGTCTTCTACCAGATATTCCCTGACAGGTTCGCGATTAGTGACAAGTTAGGCAAGCCGAGGAACCTGGAAAGCTGGAATAGCCCTCCCACCAACCATGGCTTCAAGGGGGGGGACTTCTTGGGTGTGGTCGAGCACCTTGATCACCTGGGCGAATTGGGCATCAACGCGATTTATTTCAATCCGGTCTTCCAATCGGCTGCAAATCACCGCTATCACACCTATGACTATTACAATATCGACCCCTTACTAGGGGGCAACAAGGCATTCAAGCTCATGCTCGATGCAGCACACGACCGGGGTATCAAGGTAGTGCTTGATGGTGTCTTCAATCACGCAAGCCGGGGCTTCTTCCAGTTCCACGACATCCTGGAGAACGGCCCCTACTCGCCGTACATAGATTGGTTCAATATCCACAAATGGCCCCTCAACGCGTACGAGTCGAGCCAGCCGCCTAACTATGACGCATGGTGGCACCTTCCCGCCCTCCCCAAGTTCAACATCAAGAATGAGGCGGTACGCGACTACCTGCTGAGCGTAGGCGAATACTGGGTCGAGTTTGGCATAGACGGCTGGCGGCTTGATGTGCCCGCCGAGATAGAGGACGACGCGTTCTGGCAGGAGTTCCGCCGCCGGGTGAAACGGGCTAACCCTGACGCCTATATCGTAGGAGAAATCTGGCACGACGCCCGCCACTGGCTCAAGGGCGACCAGTTTGATGCTGTGATGAATTACCTCTTCACCAAGCTGTGCATCGAGTTTTTCATCGTTGATGATGTGGACCCGGAGCTAGTGAAAGGCAGCTCCCTTGCCCCGGTGCGCGACATCTGGGCATCGGAGTTTGCCCAGGAGATAGAGGCCCTCTGGAAGCTCTACCCGCCGGAGGTGCGCGATGTGCAGCTAAACCTGCTCGACAGCCATGATACGGCCCGCTATATCACGATGGCGGGTGGTGACAAGGATGCCCTCAAGCTAGCCACGCTCTTTCAGATGGTATCGCCCGGCGCACCCTGTATCTACTACGGTGACGAGATCGGCCTCTCAGGTGGCCGTGATCCTTACTGCCGAGCCTCATTCCCCTGGAACGAAGAAGAATGGGACCACGAACTATTAGACTACTTCAAGAAGGCAATACACCTGCGGCACACATATCCATCGCTGAGGCGGGGCAGCTATCATACCCTGTGCGCTGAAGGCGCAGCATATGCCATCGCACGCCAGCTAGGGGATGAGACTGTGCTCGTGGTCTTCAATGTAGGCCGTGAGCCGTGGGGAGCCAACATCCCGACGTTTGGCCTGGTGCCCGACGATGCAGTGTTAACTGATCTGCTACTTGAGCAGGATTACTCCGTCGGCACAGGGCACATCACAGTTCATGTACCTGCGCGTACTGCCCTTATGCTCATTTCAAAACCGTAGGGGCGGACCCGTGTGTCATTGACTCTAACTAATTCATTCGTGAAGACCGCCCGGCGAATAAATTCGCGGGCTACACAGGAGCAAAGTCCGCCTGCGCGGACTCTGGTGGGATAGCGTAGTCCGCGCAGGCGGACTTTGCTCGTGAACAGACCGCGAATTT
>JBBRVL010000281.1:0-5619 GCA_038246925.1 Chloroflexia bacterium | reverse complement strand
CCATCCGGCACGGCGCGGACCTGATCGGCCTGGCGCGCTGGGTGCTCCAATCCGAGCGCCGGGAGGAAGCCCTGCGCCTGTTCCGCCGCGCCGTCGACTTGGGGCTTCCCGACGACCTGCTGTTCCGCACCATGTTCGACATCGCGGCTCTCGAACGCCGCCTGGGACGGGAGGACGCCGCCCTGGCGGTCTACACGGACCTGACCGCCAGCCACAACCCCTACCGCTTGCGCGCTTTCGAAGAGCTTGCCAAGCACTACGAGCACCGCGCTAAAGACTATGTAGCCGCCGCAGAGTATACGTTGCTGGCTCATGTGCGCGCCACAAACATGGTGGAACGGGCTGAGTTGGACCACAGGCTGAACAGGATCAAGGGTAAGGCGGAGCGGGTGTCAAGTAGTTCGCGTCGTGTAGTTCCGCCCGGCGAATAAATTCGCGGGCTACAGAGAGCGAAGTCCGCCTTCGCGGACTGTCTGAGGGTAGTTTGTGCGTCGGGCTTTGACAGAGCTGTATGTGCATTGTGTTTGGGCAACTTAGGATCGCCTGCCGCTTATTGACCCATCAGTTGAGGGAAGGCTCTACGCCTGTGTAGAGAGCAAGTGCCGGGAGCTAGGTTGCGACGTTCTTGCTGTAGGCGGCATTGCTGATCACGTGCATTTACTACTTCGCTTTCCTGCGACGCTCGAAATAGCCAAGCTTGTGAAAGATGTAAAAGGGGCTTCATCTCATCTGATGACGCATGAGCTTACTCCCGGCATCTTCTTCAAGTGGCAAGGAGCTTATGCGGCATTCACCGTCGGCAGGACCGATCTCCCAAGGGTGATAGCTTATATCAACGACCAAAAGGCGCACCACCAAGCCAACCAACTGGTAGATGACTTGGAACTACCCTCAAATACCAACAACGAGCCAAACACCCTCGCCTAGTCCGCGCAGGCGGACTTCGCTCTTTGTAGGCCGCGAATTCATTCGCCGGACCACTGCTAACCGAAACGAGACAATGTGAACTCCACCAAACCCGCCATCACCTTCTCCCTCGCCGCCAGCGACCTCCTCATCTTCCCTCCTGAGGGCACCACGCCCGATGAGCTCCAACGCACCATGCAGGCTGTAGGTTGGCGCGGTCGAACTGTCGTCGATACTCGCCGAAAGTGCCTGCGGATTCTCCCGATAGATTACCTCCACATCTGCAAGCTGCTTGCTACCCATTACGATGTAGAAAAGAACTTCGATACTCGCCCGCCCTTGCCTCACCCTGTGGAAGTGGCTCAGCAGCCTAGACCTTATCAATCCGAAGCCATAACATCATGGGAGAAAGCTAACCACAAGGGCGTGGTCGTGCTGCCGACGGGTGCGGGCAAGACGCTGGTCGCACTCCTTGCCGTCTCGACGCTGAACACGCATACCCTCATCTGTGTGCCCACACTAGACCTACTTGGGCAGTGGCGCACCTCTCTTCTCGCCAACACAAACTTACAAGAGGAAGAAGTTGGCACCTGGGGTGGTGGCGATAAAGACCTCAAGCCTGTGACCGTGATTACTTACGACTCGGCTGCCATCCACAGCCGTATACTCAGTCAATTTGGCCTCCTCGTGTTCGATGAGGTCCACCATCTTCCCGCCGATACCTACCGCACTATAGCCGAGGGAGCGATTGCCACAGCCCGTCTCGGCCTCAGCGCCACCCCCGACAGGAGCGATCTGCGCCACGCCGATCTCGATTACCTAGTTGGTCCTGTGGTGTACGAACGGATGCCCGCCCAACTGCGTGAGGATCGGCACATCGCCGACTACCGCACCGAGCAGATCGCCGTCACCCTCACCGAAGAAGAGCGCACCCGTTACGACCGCGCCGCCGAGGTCTATCGCGCTTACCTGCGCAAGAACCGCATCAGCATGAGGTCTGGCACCGACTATGAGCGTTTCCTCATCTGGCGCAGTGGCAACGACCCCGCTGCCCGCGAAGCGTTACTGGCTCACCAGGCAGCCCGCAAAATAGCCCTCAGCGCCTCAGGCAAGCTCGACGTGGTCGCCCGCCTCCTCGAAAGGCACAGCGCCGACCGAGTGCTGATCTTTTCCGAGTACAACAGCCTCGTCGATACCATAGGCTCGCAATTCTGCCTTCCGACCGTGACCCACAAGACCCCAGCCGCAGAGCGCAAGGCCGTGCTCGATGGGTTCCGCTCGGGCCGCTTCAGCAAGCTCGCTACCGGTAGGGTGCTCAACGAAGGCGTAGACCTCCCCGACGCCAATGTAGCCATCATCCTGAGCGGCAGCGCCACCAAGCGAGAGTTCATCCAGCGCCTGGGCCGCGTCCTCCGCCCCAAAGCCACCGAAGCCGTGCTGTACGAGATAGTGACCGAGGAAACAACCGAGGAGAGCATATCGAGGAGACGGCAGAGCTAATTCACCGCAGAGGCGCAGAGAGCGCAGAGTTTAAGGATTGTTGGGATGATCGTAATTGGGGATATACAGGAGATGCTGTGAGTTCAAACGAATTGACTTCCAATGTGATTGGAGCCTGTATTGAGGTACATCGCCACCTCGGACCCGGTTTACTTGAGTCAGCCTACGAGGAATGCCTTGTATATGAATTACGTGCGCGTGGTATGCAATACGTAAGGCAACAGGCACTGCCGGTCGTCTATAAGGGAATACGGCTGGAGTGTGGTTACTTGATGGATATAGTAGTAGACAATAGGCTTGTGCTCGAGCTCAAGTCAGTGGAAGTGCTGCTTCCAATCCACGAGGCTCAATTGCTCACATACCTGAAGCTTGCTAATTTATCTCTGGGTCTGCTTATCAACTTCAATGTACCCATTCTGACGCGGGGCATCAAACGTTTAGTAAACAACCATACTGAATAAGGGATTAAATCAAGAACAATAAGAAACTCTGCGCCCTCTGCGGCTCTGCGGTGAATTCCTAAGACCTATGCTCTTCTCTCTAGCCAACCTGAAACGACGCTCCGTCCGCGACCTTGACGGCGAGCTTGCGGTTGTACCGAAACTGCTGTATGGGCGGGCCGTGCTCAATCTGGTGGGACAGGCTATCGAGCAGTTCGAGGAGTATGTGGGCAAGCCGCGAAGCGAGTACGACTCCCGCTCGCTTGAGGCGGTGATGGGCGATTACAGGCTGGGGCGCTGCATCGAGGCATGCTTGATGACGAGGTATTCGTTCGTGCAGCCTTGCCTGGAAGACTTGCTTGATGGGGAGCAACTTGATGCGCTTGCCTCCAAAGGGATTTCCACGTCCTCAGACTTGCGTTTTGCGCTTTGGGATTCAGCCAATTCTCGTCATGGTGGATTTGCACCTCATGAGGGACGCGATACCTTCTTGCGCGGCTTTGCCGAGGATATCGGTCTTTCGCCCGACCCCGCGCTTATTGATACCATCCTGACCCTGGATACCGAAGGCTCTGCTGTCCTCACACTCACAGGCGAAAAGCCGACTGCTGAGGAAGTGATACGTCTCTACAATCGGGGCGCCGTGCAGACTCTTCTCGCGCACTCTACCCATGTCTCGTTCCATATAGGCGGGCTGCCGGGCGCTACTCTCAAGAAGCTCTACTTCGTGGCGAAGCGGCGCGGCGTGTTGGTAGACATCGAGCAAGCGGTGGGTGGATACTCTCTAACTCTATACGGCCCTGAGCAGGCGTTCGGCACCGCTGATAAGTACGGTCGCCGCCTGGCTGAAGTGGCGATCAGTCTGCTACGCACCGCGCTCTCCTCCTATGAGCATGGCGACATCTTCGGCACTGCCCACCTGATGCTGCATGACCGCAACTACCGCTTCCACCTTACCGCCGATCTCCTCGACAAGATGGAATACGCGCCACTTGCAGCACAGTCTGGGAAGGGCCGAATAGCCGAGGCGGGCGCTGCCTACTCGGTCGGGGCGGCAGTCGAGGTAGATGAAGAGGCAAAGGAAGAGCCGTTATTCGACAGCATGGTAGAAGCGAAACTCTATAAGGAATACAAATCGCTTGAGCGCCAGGGCTACACGCACGGCTGGCGCATCGAGCGCGAGCCTGAGCCGTTGCTTGCTCCCGGCCTGGTGCTCATCCCCGATTTTGCCTTCTCACGTGGTGATACAAAGGTCCATATGGAGATAGCAGGGTTCTGGTCGCCTTCTTATCGGGAGCGCAAGCTGGCTAAGCTCAAGACGCTGGCAGGCGGTGAAAACGAGACGCCCCTTATCCTCGCCTTACCCAAAGACGCCATACAGACGTTCGCGGGCCTCCCTTTCCCGGTTGTGTCTTACAAGACCGGCGTGCGCGCCACCGATTTATTGACGTTGCTCGATGCCCACTTCGGACAGAGCGAGAAGCGCATGGATGCCGCCCAGGACCGTCTTGAAGCGCTGCGGCAATTGGCGCGGGCACGAGGCTATATCCCAGAGCAGGAGATCGCCCAGACGCTCGAAGCGTACACACGCACCGAGCTGCTATCTGCCGCACGCTCGCTCGATGGCGACAGTTGCCGGTACGTTTCAGGAGTTGGCCTGCTGTCAGATGAGGCAGTCGAGAAAGCACACGCTGCGCTAAAGAGTGCCTTTGCGAATGCTCCCGATAATCGTATCATGTTGGAGGAAGCAGGAAGCCTGGCGGCGGGTGCCCTGTCTACGCCGAAGATAGACCCTGAGGCGCTGCTACAACTCTGGACGGAGTGGCGCATCGACCGGCCCTCGCTTTTCGAGGCGTATCTGGTCGCAGACTAACCCGTGCTATGTCGGCCAACCTCCAACCGGCTTCTCTTTAAGCTCAGGGTGCGTTGTGACTATTATACCCAGGAGCAAAGGAAAGATATCGCTGGTGATCTGCTGTTTCATCCAGTCTCGCTTGGGCGAATCGAACAACATCGCTCCCTCTGGTGCAGCGTCAACTGCCTGGCCGGCCTCTTGATCGCCGAGGCTCATCGCGTAGCCCGATACATCGCCCTCGAAGAGCCTGGAATAGCGCCCCTTCTCCTCGTCCGGCAGCTTGTGCCGCTCAAGTATCTCCTGTGGGATTGCATACATGTTCCCCGACCTGTCGCTCAAAACCAGCATACTCTCCCCTTTGTTTTGCTTTTCCATATTCCTTCCCCTTTCGTGGGCAGGTAAGATAAGTGCCCTTCTCCCTGGCCCTGGTATTGGTATAATCAGATATTAACACCATAAGAATGCCGGGCGCTGCCAAAAATGTTACAGCTCTGGCGTAAAAACGGGCACTAATCACGTTTCATTGACACTGCTATTCCCGCGTGTTATATTTTTCGATGCTGCCTGTTGCATGGCATTGCGCACGCATGAACAGAACGTCGAGTCCCAATCAAGCCTTTTTTGACTACCCTAACGACCGACGCATATCATTGGCGACTAATGGAGGAAGATACTCGTGGCTGTATCGCTAGACTTATCGGGGAAGATTGCGCTCGTTACGGGAGCGGGGCGTGGCATTGGCCGTTCGGTCGCCCTGGCGCTCGGCTCAGCCGGGGCCAAAGTCGCGGTTAACTATAACTCCAGCGAGGAAGCAGCCCGTGAGGTGGTCGGCGCTATCGAGTCGGATGGCGGTGAGGCAAAAGCTATCAAGGCAGACGTAAGCAAGCCGGAAGAAGTTGATGCGATGGTCAACAGCCT
>JBBRVL010000280.1:0-5646 GCA_038246925.1 Chloroflexia bacterium | reverse complement strand
GGTATATAACCTCTCCAAGTCGTACAACATCTACCCCGTCTTTTCGGCTGTCACCTTTACAGTGAACGCCGGGGAGCGAGCAGCCCTGGTGGGGCCGAACGGAGTAGGCAAATCGACCATCCTCAAGATAATAGCAGGCCAGGAGCAGCCATCGTCGGGAGGCGTTGTAAAGGCTAAGGGCATCCGCATTGTGTACGTGCCACAGGAGGCTGCCTCCTCCTTTGCGTCCGAAGCGGACCTTTCTTTCTCTCCTCGTGACACGCTCTACAATTCGATGCTGGATGCGGTCGGGCCCGTGCGTGCTCTCCAGGAGCAGCTGCGTGATCTCGAAGTAAAGATGTCCACCATCAAGGGCGAAGAATGGGATCGCCTCATGCACGAATACGAAGCCATCACCCACCGCTTTGAGATGGCAGGCGGCTACAACTTCGAGCACCGCATAGAGGAGATTTTGCAGGGTCTCGGCTTTCAGGAGCCGCAGTTCACTCAGTCGCTCGACACGATGAGCGGCGGCCAGCGCACGCGCGCAGCCCTGGGACGTGCCCTCCTCGCCGACCCCGACCTGCTGCTGCTCGACGAGCCGACAAACCACCTCGATATAGATGCTATAGAGTGGCTCGAAGGTTATCTGTCGCAGTTCAAGGGCACGCTCATCTTGATTGCCCACGACCGGCGCTTTCTGAATAAGGTGACGACCCGCACCCTCGATATGGAGTTCACCAAGCCTGCCGCGGGCGTGATGGTCGCCAGCCGGGGCCGCACTCCACGAGAGATGGTAGAGCAGGAAGCATTCAGCCGCCTACAGGACTACCCGGCCCCCTACGAACGCTACCTTCAGCTCAAGGCCGAGCGATACGAGCTTATGCAGTCGCAGTACGAAGCCCAGCAGGAGCACATCAAGAAGACCGAGGATTTCATCCGCCGTTACAAAGAGGGACAGAAGACCAAGCAAGCGATGGGCAGACAGAAGCGCCTCCTGCGGATGGAACGCCTGAACCGTCCCACCGAGAAGGCCGAACTTCGCCTATCCCTACGCGCCCACGTCCGCTCGGGGAGAAGCGTATTCGAGGCCGAAGACCTCACTATAGGCTATCCGCCATTGAATGGGAGCGACAAGCCAAAAGTGATTGCTCATTGCCCCGACCTCGAAATAGAGCGTGGCGAGCGTGTTGCCATGATCGGGCCGAACGGCGCGGGCAAGACCACCCTCATTAAGACTATCATGAGAACCCTCGATCCGATCTCAGGACATCTTGAGCTGGGGCATAATGTGAAGTTCGGGTATTATGCGCAGGCGCATGAAGGCCTTAATGCTGCGAATACGGTCCTTGAAGAGGTAAGATCGATTCGCAACATGACCGAGGAGGCTGCACGCGACCTGCTGGCAAAGATGCTATTTACCGGAGACAACATCTACAAACCGGTGGGTGATTTGAGCGGTGGAGAGAGAAGCCGCGTAGCCCTCACCAAGCTGACTTTGACCGACGCCAACTTCCTCATCCTGGACGAGCCTACGAACCACCTCGACCTCGACGCGCAAGAGGCGCTTACGGACGTGCTCGCCAACTACGACGGTACTATACTGTTCGTTTCGCACGACCGGGCATTCATTGATGACCTTGCAACTCAGGTCTGGTCTTTCGAGGGAGACAAGGTTGCAGTCTGGGACGGCAATTACAGCGACTACATCGCGGAGAAGGCACGCCGAGCAGAACTTGGGCTGTTGAAAAGTAACGGCAACACGGCTTCTACGCCAGTAAAGATAGACAGCCGAGAGCAGAGCAAGGCGGTACAGCGCCAGGACCGCGCCGCCCAACGCGAGCATGGAAAACTCATCAAGCAGCGCGAGGCGGCGGAAGGACGCATCTCCGGCCTGGAAGCCCGGTTGAATGCAGTGTCGGACGCCCTCACCGCCGCTACCGAAGCCCGCGACCTCGAAAAGATAGTCCAGCTAGGGACAGAGTACGCCCAATTAGAAGGCGATCTTGAAGAAGCTTATCGGGCCTGGCAGCAAGCAGAAAATAACGTGCTAAGTTGTTAGATTAGAACCAATGCCGAAAGCGGGATAAAAGTTGAAATTGTCATTCTGAACGCAGTGAAGAATTAGTCTCTCTAGCAATGACTCACCCGTAGTGATTCTTCACTGCGTTCAGAATGACAATATATGCTTGGTACGCGAGGAACGAGATTCTTCACTGCGTTCAGAATGACAAAGGATGGTGGGTTCGCTTCGTGAGGCAGATATTCTTGACCTGGATTCTTCTCCCTGACAATCATCCACTACATCTCGCGCAGCGCACGCCCAATTCATAATCGCCCAGAGGGCACCCGAACTCATAATTCATAATTGACGAAGCCTATGCCCTATCACGGTAAAATCCTAATCGGCCTGACGGGAAATATCGCCTGCGGGAAGAGCGTCGTCCTGAGGCAATTGCGCGACCTGGGTGCCTTCGTGATCGATGCGGATAAGTTGATACACTACATCCTGCGCCAGGATGGGCCTGCTTACTGGCCCGTTGTGACGGAGTTCGGGCCTGGGATCGTGCGGGCTGACGGCGATATAGATAGGCAGGCGCTTGGCCGGATCGTCTTCTCGGACCCGGAGAAGCTGCGCCGCCTCGAAGAGATCGAACACCCCATTGTCCGGCGCGTCATCGACGAAGAGATAGGTCAGGCAGATGAGCAGATCGTGGTGCTGGATGCCATCAAGCTGATAGAATCGGGCTGGGCCGACAAGTGCGATAGCGTATGGGTCGTCACCTGCCTGCGCGAACAGCAGATAGAGCGCCTGCAAAAGGGCCGGGGTTATTCGCATGAGGATGCCGAGATGCGAGTAACCGCCCAGTCAGCACCAGAGCTAAAAGTCACCCGCGCTGACGTGGTGATCGACAACTCCGGCACACTCGACGCCACCCACGAACAGGTACAGCAAGCCTGGGCGGCGCTCTGCGCGAGCATCTAGCCCGATGTATCGCCTGATTTCTGCTCTGCGGACCCTGAGAGAGCGAGCGCTCTGGCTGGCCGTGATCCTCGGTATCATCTCTATAGTCATAGCATACCAGCGGCCAATATTCCTCGATATTGGCTCCGGTACGGACACGCTCTACACATCAGGCTTTCACGACCCTGAGGAGAGCGGGCAGGCAACATTCCGATGGACCACAGCAAGCAGCACCCTCATTATTCCGGGGGCGGGCAAGTCTCTCGATAGTATGCCCGTCACGCTGCAAATGAGTAGCGGCTCGCGTAACGCACCTGTAGTGGTCGATGTATGGGCTAACGGCAGCCAGGCCACGACTCTCGTTGTTGGGCCAGAGAGCGCGCCTTATTCGATTGATGTTGCGCCCTGGGTTGATGTAGCAGGCGACCTCAGGCTTGACATCAACACACCTACCTTCAAAGCAGAAGGAGACAAACGCGACCTGGGCGTGATTCTCGATTTCGTCCGAATTGAGCTTCCCACCGGGGCGACGATGCCATCAATCTCCCAGTTGCTGCTTATACTCGCCTCGGCTGCCCTCCTCTACCTGGGAATGAGATTTTGCAGCCTCTCTCCTAAAGCGGTGGGGCTAATCACGGCGATGTTCCTGTTAGCGGTTGCTTTCTTTATCGCCTGGCAGCGCATTCTAGTCACAACATACACACCACGACTGGCTGTCGCGTTGGTGATAGCCGTACTGGGAGGATTGCTTGCTGAACAGCTTGTTCGGTATGCGGCCAGATTGGCAGGCTGGAGACATGAGCGCAACCTTCCTGAGTGGGCGTGGACAGGCCTGAGGGGGCTTCTGATGCTCTCGATAGCGCTGAAGGTCGGGGGTCTGTTCCACCCCTATGCGTTCATCATAGATGCCCCTTTCCACTTCAGATATATCGGCTTTATGGCGGAGGGTAAGCCGTGGGACGAATATTTCGGCGAGGCGTTGGCGCTCTCGGTGATGCCGAAAGCAGAGTGGGGGTCGGCGAAAGCCTTCATCCCCTATTCCCCCTTCTTTTATGTTATTGCCGCCCCTCTTGCATGGCTGCCGTTCCCCTTGTCGATTTCAGTACCGGTAGCAAGCGGCTTGTTCGACTCGCTGAAGGTTGGCATGGTCTTTCTTCTCGGGCTTGCGCTCAATAGACGCAATCTAGTCTACGACCCCATCGTGTCGGGACGTATCGCGCTGGCCGCAGCCGCCGTGTTTGCGTTCATACCCGCGACGTTTCTCCTCCAACAATGGGGCAACTGGCCGACCCAGACCTCGCTGTGGCTGCTGACTCTCTGGGCGACGATAGTTTGCCTCTTCTGGCCGCGCCTCACGCGACCAGCCGTATGGCTCATATCTACGGGAGTGCTCACCCTCACAATGCTGGCATATACGGTGACGGCTGGATATACAGGTATTTTCGTCGGGATACTGGTGGTGACAGGGTTCCTGTTCGCCCCTTCGGAGAGGAAACGCTGGGGTGCGCTGGCCCTGTCGCTAGTGGCAGCGACACTGCTTGCCCTGCTGATTTACTACGGACAATATGTGGGCAAGGTACTGGGCGAAACGCTGCCGACGTTCGGTCAGGCAATCGAGGAACAGGGGAAGTTGACGACACTCAGGCCGTCGGCGTGGGACTTCGTCACAAACCACCTGGCGAGCGCGATGCACTCATACAACCTCGGAATAGTTTATGCCCTGGGACTGGCGGGTACTTTGCTTTACTTGTTCCTCGGAAAACGGACCCAGGCGCAAGCGGCGGGCACAAACATCATGTTTCTCACTATGCGGTTAGCGCCAAGGCGAGCATCTAAACTACGGTGGCGGGAGGTGTGGGTGATTGTATGGCTCCTTACCTTCCCGATATTTACCCTGGCAGATTTCTATATAGATCAGGCGCTAAAGCAGTTCTGGTATGCGCTGCCGGTGGTGAGTGTCGTGGCCGGTGGTTGGCTGCTTGCCCTGATACAAAGAGGCAAAAGCTCCCGCCTCTATTCGTACCTGACCTACCTGCTCTTTGCGACGCTTGTCTGGCAAAGTGTTTCCCTGTGGGTCTTTCGCCTCTTCTTCCATAACAGGTAATCTGTTAATTGTGGAGCCGCCTGTACGCAATATTCGGATTTGTCATTCTGTATTATAGGGGCTTTGTTGCGCATTTACTTCGGTAGCTCAATACGGATCGTAGTTCCCTTTTGGGGGTAGCTTTCGAGCGACATGCTGCCGCCATGCGCCTCTACTATAGATTTGCTTATGTAAAGTCCCACACCGAGACCCCCGGCGCGCAACGGCTCACTCGCCGCGAAGCGCTCAAATATTTCTTTGATCCGGGTCTCCGGTATTCCCGGACCCCGGTCGGTGATCGATACGATTACTTTACCCTCAGCCTCCTTATCTTCGCAGGTCACATGAATCGGCTCGTGCTCAGGGGAGAAGCGGATGGCGTTTGATAGCACCTGGTTGAATACCTGGTCGATACGCCTAATATCTGCAAAGACCTCTACTTCATGATCGGGTAGCTCAAAAATGATCTGGTGTTTAGAGCGCGCCTGGGCCACTGACTGCTCGGCGGCCTTCCTCAAAATCGACACTATCTCCACTCTGCCTGGATAAATTGAGAACTGGCCGTTTTCCAGGCGCGATACATCGACAAACGTATCTATCAACCTGTTTAATCGTTGCG
>JBBRVL010000279.1:0-5688 GCA_038246925.1 Chloroflexia bacterium | reverse complement strand
TTATAATTCATAATTCCCAAAGGGTACGCATAGGGGGTCGTTCTACGGGCGCGAGGGCGCGGACCTCTATTGCCGGTACAGATGCTGCTCGTGCGGTCGAGCGGCCGCGGCCTTCGGTCTCGTCGCGCAAGCGTTCAGTAAGCTCCGTAACGAAGCGGCGCATCTTAGGGTTGCTCTCCAGCCTGGCGCTCAAAACCTGCAATATATCGAGCGCACTTCTCAAACCCGGCCTGGGAGGAGGCGCGGGCACGGCATGACTGAGTTCTACCTGGGCTATAGAGCGCGTGCCATACTGTGCAGCTATAGAGAGCAGCAGCCCTAGCTCGAAGTTTTCCCCGGTCATTACCGGCACCGAAAGCATCGCATCCCGCCGCCCCGCTATGTCGCGCCCAAACGGTGACATCACCCCCGCGAGCGAAGGGAAAAGCGTCTGCAAAATCGTCTGCGGCGGAAGCGCCGCCATTACCGCCGAGTCGAGACCCAGCATGTCCTGTAAGCTCAGCGCCTGCACGCGCACATGCGCTGCCATTCCAGCTTCCCGGCGAGGCATAGCCGATCCACCCCAATTTATATCTATGGGCATATCTTCAGTCGCGCCGGGAGCATCTTTCTTGCCCACGCCCACCGCATGGTCCGACACGAATGCTTTTACTAATTGCAGCGAAGGCACACGAAGTAAAGGCCCGGCCAGCGAGATCGCACTGCTCGGGTGGAACCTGCGTGCCCGAGGGTCGAGCCAGACCAACAAATCGCCGCGTAGCACGGCCAGGCTCTTCCACCAGCTCTCGCCCCGACCGTATAATGCGCCCCTATCGGCAAGTATCCCTTCGGCCTGATATACTTCCACTCCAAGCGACCGTGCTATATCTGCTGTATCATCGCTCGAGCCTGCGTCGATCACTGCTATCTGGTCGGCTATGGGGTGGATCTCGGTAAGCGCCTTCTTCATGCCGGTAATGAGCGAGTAAATACGCTCGGCATCATTGAAGGTGAGAAGCGCCACGCTAAGGGTCTGATTGCTTGCCTGCTTCAGCCTGAGAAACTCGTCAGCATCCTTGAACTCGTCACCGTGATAGGTGTTCTCGACGAACCAGCGCTCAAACGGTGTATCGCCGTTGCTTTTCCTGGCACGGCGGGTACGCGCGGTCCGCGTGTAGTGATCGATGTCTACAGGTTCGGCTGTCCTCAAAACAAGCAGCGGGGGTCCTTTATCCCCCGACATGCGTAGGGGCACCGGGTATGTCTCCGCGTCCGACCCGTGTGAGCGCACAGGAGAAGGGGCCATACCCATGATTACCAGATCGTCCCGCCGCGCCTCTTTGAGCAAAGCCGCCGCCGCGTTTGACTCCATTGTGAGCAAGCTGTTGATCTGCACGGTAACCGAAGCTTTTATCTCCTGCAGATAGTGTGTGAAGACCGCATAAGGCTCCTCACTGCCGGTGGAAGCAATCTCCCCTTCCACATCGCTCGGTGGGGTGATATTGTGCATCACGGTCAGAGGAAGGTGGGTATGCTCGGCGATCAAGGTGGCGAGGTTGAGTGCCTGCTCCGCCGAGGGACCACCGCGCACAGGCAGGAGAATACGCTTGCTGTCGCGCCACGCTTCGGGCCTTGCCAACACCACGTCGCAAGGGGGCCTCTTCAACACGGCATCGAGAGTAGCGCCGTAAAGGTGGCGCTTAGGATCGCGGGCATGCCCCTTCCAGTAGAATAGCACTATCGACGCTTTCTCGTCCTGCACCGCCTGCTCTACCGCCGACGGCACATCGTGGGCTACCTTCACGAGATGGTCCACCCGGATATGCCGGTCGCCCACCTGCACTTCGGACGGGAGAAAATCAAGCAGCGCCCGGTAAGAGCGAGCCATATCAAGGCCGGTGGTCAGCGGCTCGCCAGGGGGTACTTCCACGATGCCAAGCACTACAACATGAGGGCGTGCGTGATCAGGGGTTGCGTCGGGCGTGCCTGAACCTGCGGCAAGTATAGCCGCAAGCTGGAGCATATCATCGGCTACGCCCAGATTCAGCATCGGCACCAGTACGGTAGCCGAAGCTACAACGTGAGACGTGGCGTTGGAGGCCGCGTGCAACAGCCCTGTGTGTAAGATTCCACTCATCGTTAACAGGTCCTCGCCATTGAGTGCCTGGTCTCGTCATGCTTACTAGATGTTACATATTACGTAACGAGTTACTACCGCCCCGGTCTTACACATTATGCCTTATATTCAGAGTTTGTTAATATACCTTCCACATTATTTGTGCCAGCCCATTAGTCCTAACCCAGCCTCCTGGTGTCAAACGCCAGCTTCTTCGTGCCTGCCGGGGTCATGCGGCCATCTTGCTCTAAAGACCGGGCTTCTTTTTCTGCTGCTTCGGCCAGTTCGGTCTCACCCATATTGAGAAGGCGGGTGGCTACCGCGCGCAGGTTACGGGTGGCAGCCGCTACATCACCTGCTATGCTTGCCTGCAGAGCCCGGGTTTGCAGCTTGAAGGTCGTTGCCTTCTCAACGCTGTTCATCACTCTTAGGTTACCCGGCCCTGTTGCCGCTCCCGCAACGAAGCCAACCGTCAGGTCGAGTGCCACATCTTTCTTACCCGTAGATGCTGCATCTCCACGCGTCGCCGCCGTCTCATATTCAAGCAAAAGGCGAGCCAGCCTGTACTGCCCCGGCTTGCGGGCTGGAACAACCAACTCGAAGAGCAGACTCTGCGCGCCGTTTGCCTCCACGTCGCCCAACAGCAGCGTCAACGGTGACGCCGCCTGACCGTCCTTCCCATTGGAGCTTGCATTACCCTCAATCGGAGGCCACAGCCTGGAAAGGATCGGCGCTACTCTGTAAGCGGCGCGCACCTGCACTCCGGCGGAAAGAGTAGTGGTCAGCTTCAAGTCCCGGTATGCGGTAGCTTGCATCGCCCGCAACGTCTTCTCAAAGGTGGACGAAATCTCTTCGGGCCTTGCTATATAATCCGAGTGCCCTCCGCTTGCCGAGGCCATCGCATCAAGTAGCTCGATGCTCCAGTCTTCTTCAGCGCCCACTCCAAGCGCCGTCACAGGAACACCCGCCGCGCCCGCCATCGCCGCCAAGTCTTCACACTTATCGGCATCGCCCCACGTCTGCCCATCTGTGAGGACGATAATTCTTGAAACTGAGCCTGGGTTGCGCCCTTTGATTGCTTCCTGTAAGCCGACGTTCAGCCCCTTGCTCATCGCCGTGCCGCCTGCCTCGTTGATCGCCCCGATTTTATCGTGAAGGGCCTTGCGGTCGGTTACAGC
This sequence comes from Chloroflexia bacterium, assembly GCA_038246925.1. Classification (GTDB taxonomy): domain Bacteria; phylum Chloroflexota; class Chloroflexia; order QHBQ01; family JADMIH01; genus JADMIH01. The sequence continues at coordinate 2,415 of JBBRVL010000279.1, read as the reverse complement.
CCCGCCCTCCACAATGGGGTGTACCTCATCGTCGAACAGGGTAATAGCCAGGTTATCTTTCGCGCTCAGGTGGTCAATTACCCAGTCGACCGCTTTCTTCAAGTTTTGGAGCTTTTCCCCGGCCATTGAGCCGGATGTATCCAATACCAAGCTGAGGTTTAGAGGTGCAATGCGTTCCGGTTGCGCGGCGCTCACTGCCTGGGCCGGATCGCCTTCCGAGCCAACATCGACCAGCAGATAAGCCAAGCTATCCTGCTCCAGAGCAGGGAGGGGATCATGGCTCCATGTAGCTTGTAAAGATATATCGCCGCTCATTGTTGATCCTTTGTTTGAAGCGTGAAACGTGAAACGTGATTACAGAACCGCCAAGACGCCAAGATCGCCAAGTACCCGCCAAGAGTTTTATTGTTTGTTGTTCACCGAGTTCGTTACGCTCATGGTGCGGGGGTTTTCGGGATTAGGGATTAAGGACTGGTAGCTGACGGCTGACGGCTGATAACTGATAGCTCACGTTTCACGTTTCACGTTTCACGCTTCACGCCCCGCGAGCTGAGACCAGTACAAATATCGCGCTGATGTTGTCTTCGCCGCCCTGGGCATTGGCCTGGTTTATCAGCATCTGGCATATCGCCTGCGGGTCTTCCTTCCCGGCGTTCGACAGAGTGCCCGCTATGGTGGCGTCCCGCACGAAGTCCCACAAACCGTCCGAGCAGAGAAGCAGACCACCGCCCGGCTGCAAGCGGTGATGGTAAATATCTACCTCCTCCTCACTCAGCCTGGGGTCGCCCAGCGCCCGAAATATCTCGTTGCGTCGCGGGTGCGTATAAATCTCCTCAGGCGATATCTGCCCCGCCGCCACCAGTTGCGCGACCAGCGAGTGATCCTGTGTGATGGGGGCAAGCTCTCCCTCGTGCCACGAATATGCCCGGCTGTCGCCGACATTCGCCAGCGTAACGTGGTTGCCCACCACGAGCGCGGCTACCACGGTCGTGCCGAGGTCCGATTTACGCTCGCCTGCCAGCGTGGTGATGCGCCGGTTCGCCTCCAACACCGCCTGCCTGAGCAACCCTCCACAGGTCGTCGGGTCGCGGGGCACGCTATCGCCCGCCAGCAAAGGTCCGATAAGCGCCGAATTGACCAGCCCTCCAATCGTGCGCGCTGCCACCGAGGAGGCCACCTCGCCGTTTTCGTGCCCGCCCATGCCGTCAGCTATCACATACAGTCCGACCGGCAAGCTCCTCTCATGCTCCAGCACGATTGCTTCGATAGTAAGCACACTATCTTCGTTGATCTGCCGGACCAGGCCGAGATCGGAGGCACGCCCGCTCACAAACTGGAAATTAGCAGGCATCCCGGTATCACTAAGCTCTTCCAGAGCCTGAAAGAACTCTTCCGCAGTCGTGTAGCCGACCTCTTTCGCCCGCGATAGCACCGTAGATATATTCTTCTCGCCAGTGAGCGGCCCGGTTGTCTCCTCTGCCCCGCTTACCACCTGATCGTTCCCAGGTTCTGCGGAGGCGGGGGTGGGGGTGCCCCCTTCGTGCAGGGTTTCACTCAAAGCGTGTACCGCCGTATACCAGTGCTCAAGCTCCACTGCCAGGTTAAGCACGTCAAGCAACTGCTCGGAAGGCTCCTGTTTCGACTCTGGATCGAAGGCCCGGCAGCCCGAGGGGTCAACCAGCATGAGGCGGTCGCCCGGCTGTATCACCAGGTTATCGCCGGTCATAGCACAGCCGACTATCCCCACCGAGTGGAGCCGGACCAGCACCTCGGCTGCCTGCGCCATCCATGATAACGCTCTTTCTTCGTCTATCGCCTCAAGGGATCCCGATTGTGTGGTGATGACATCACTTCTAACACCTGCGGCCAACGAGTTTAGTGTGCTGCCCATCACAGCTTCCCATACAACGTAGACCCGGCCCGCTTCGGCGTCTTGCAGCGTGTTATAGACGTGCGCTACTCCCTGCACCTCGTTATTGAGAAACACCTCGGGTACGGGTACTGGTGCGCTACCATCAGCCGGGAAATCGGGAGAGAGGCGGAACTCTTGCAGTCGATAATGCCTTCCTGTCAACTGGGCGCCGCACTCGACGCAATAAATGTCTCCCTCTTCAGAGTTGGCAGACCCGCACGCCCAGCAGCGGAGGTAGCCATGCTGGTCAACCGCGTCGTAGATATTGCTATGTGGAGTGCTGCTCAGGAGCGTCATTGCCTGGTAACGCCCGGCCACAAGTGAGCCATCTTCCAGAGACGAAAGTAACTGGCTGCCAAGCTCAGGCAGCGGGATGGTGGCGCTATGAGTCAGGTTGTTTTCGGGGACACTCTCGGAAGGGGTCTCGCCCTGGGTATCGCCCTCCATATCGTCGAACTCCTGCGTAATAGTCCCGCCCTGAGCTGTTTGCATCGTGGGGGACT
>JBBRVL010000278.1:0-5735 GCA_038246925.1 Chloroflexia bacterium | reverse complement strand
TTGCCGGAAATTGGTCTTGACATTGGGGAGTAGTTTAAGTAGCCACATTAGTCTAAGTTTCGGATCTATAACCGTGTCAGGTGTTCGAGCACGACAACTTGGCGGAACACTCAATTTTTGGTGCTATGATCCTACTTTACCACCTATAAGAACTCGTAACGGTGATATTACTACCCCATGTACAAATGCTAGTTGGACGGTTACTCATTAGGAGCTACAAATGAAGAAGCACTCAAACGTTTTCACCCTGATGTTGCTGGCAATTGGCACAGCCATAGGACTGATCATCATTATGGCAGTGAGTATCAACACGAATAAAGTAGGCACTTATGGTTATGGCGCTACAGATTTAGTTGGAGCTTCGCCTGAACAGGTTGGTGAGTTCGCCCAGCAGTATGTGGAAGCACAACATGGAACAACAAAAAGCAAATCCCAAGTACTACTCGCACGTCCAATAGAGGGAGATGAACTCCCCGCTCTAGAGCTTGGCTGCCCATTGTCGTTCGCTGCAATAGAAACTCCGCCTCTGATGCTTGTTATTTTGAAGGGAGAGTTCAAACTTAATACGCCCGGTGTAGCGGGCACCCGTACAGAGGCCAACTACCTTGCCTACATCTTCGATCTTTGGTCTGCCAGGCCGGTTTACCTGAGGGCATCAAAGACCGGCGGGCACTTCAGAAAGGCACTGAACGACACAACTTTGCCCCTCGAGACACAGGGTATAGCTCTTGCTTGCCCAACCGAAGTACCATACCCAAAGACTTTACACTACGGCGATTCGGTTCCTGGGTTGACTCCACCCACTGCAAGTTCCAGCGTGACCGCGTTAGCAACGCCTACTATACTTATTCCATCACCCGTCCCAACAAGCCAGATCAGGTAGTGGGTCTATAAGTAACTCACGATACACCATAATTGCTAGCGGACTACTTGCGTAACGTGAGTTATTGTTTCCCCCTACATGGTCAGATCACTTCAAGTCCGCCCATGTATGGCCTGAGCGCACCTGGTATCACTACCGAGCCGTCTTCTTGCTGGTTGTTCTCCAGGATCGCGGCCCAGGTGCGCCCTACCGCCAGGCCCGAGCCGTTGAGCGTATGGACGAAACGAGGCCTTTCTTCCGCGCTTGGGCGGTAACGCAGATTTGCCCGCCTCGCCTGGAAGTCCTCGAAGTTGCTGCACGACGAAATCTCGCGGTAGACCCCCTGCGACGGCAGCCAGACTTCCAGGTCGTAGGTCTTGGCTGAGCTAAAGCCGAGGTCGCCTGTGCATAGCGCGCTGACCCTATAGGGCAAGTTGAGGCGTTGGAGTACGGCCTCCGCATCGGCGGTTAGCTTTTCCAACTCCTCCATGCTCGTCTCCTGAGGAGTGAGTTTCACCAACTCCACCTTGTTGAACTGGTGGACCCTGATTACACCGCGCACATCCTTGCCCGCCGACCCTGCCTCTCGCCTGAAGCAAGCTGTGTACGCTGTGTAATAAATCGGAAGCTGGTCGGCGCTCAATATCTCATCACGGTGCAGGTTAGTGAGAGGGACCTCGGCTGTCGGAATAAGGTATAGCTCATCGTCCGCCAGCTTGTACATGTCTTCGGCGAACTTGGGAAGCTGTCCGGTGCCGGTCATAGCAGCTTCGTTGGCGAGGAAGGGCGGGAAGACCTCTGTGTAGCCGTGCTCGGTTATGTGCATGTCGAGCATGAAATTGAAGATAGAGCGTTCCAATCGCGCTCCCAGGCCCATGAGGGCATAGAAGCGTGAGCCGCTTATTTTGCCGGCGCGCTCGAAATCGACCAGCCCCAGGCGCGTGCCGATATCCCAATGCGCGAGCGGCTCGAAGCCGAACTCTTTAGGCTCGCCCCAGGAGCGCACCACTACATTGTCCTCTTCGTCCTTACCCACAGGCGTCGATGCGTGAGGCACGTTCGGTATGCTAAGCATTATCCGGCGCAAGGTCTCCTCTATCTCGTTCGTGTCCCTGTCAAGTTCTGCAATACGGGGGCCTATCGACTTCGACTCTTCGATCAGCGCGCCCCGCTCGTCCTTCGAGGCTTTAGGCACCTGCTTAGAAAGCTCGTTGCGTCTTGCCTGCAATTGCTCTTTCTCGACCAGTATCGAGCGTCGCTTCTCGTCCATTTCCAGCACCATATCGACGACCTCGACGCTCTCGTTGCGATTTCGCAATGCCTCGCGTACTCTATCCGTCTCTTCTCGTATCAGTTTGATGTCTAACATGGTCCTTCCCTCCCGAAAACGACTAGTCTGCTTCAGACCTCTTCCTCTGTCGTATTGCCAGTAGGAGCACCAGCGCAAACGTGAGTAGTGTGAAAATCACAAGTGCCCATGTGATGAGCGTATTGGACTCTTCAGTAGAGCGCTGCTCTATGTTGCCATATTCGCTGGCAAGATCGACCTTGTCGATAGCTGGCTTTCCTCCTCCGAGCACCATTAGGTCATCAGATGCCTCGGACAACAGTGTAGTTCGAGTACATGTGCCTGTTAATAGTGTTCCATCCTCCCCTATGTTTCCATAGATTAGAAAGCTCTGGCCTATGGAAGCAGTTATCTCGCAGGGTCCTCCTCCGAGACCTCTGCTAACGATAACTTGAGATTTGCTTACTCCCTTCCACGTGGTAGCCACTTCAAGAATGACTGAATTCTCCCCCTTGAGTTTTAGGGGACCGCCATCAGGATTAGGGAAGATATTTATCACTTTGCCAGTGAATACCGCATCTGATAATCGCAATTCCTCAGTTGGCTTGCCTATAGCTCCACAGCTACAAGCATAAACCGGACTCGTTATGTACAATTGATAGAGACCAAGTGTAACAAGTGCCGCAACCAATACTTGAACTTTGTTTTTCATAATCTTTTGCCTCTCGCTTAACAGCCGATAAAACCAAAACCCCCACACAACCGTGAGGGGGCATAGCTGAAGACCGCATGCGTGCGGCTTCAGCTGATACTGCTAGAGGACGACTGCATACCGGGCAGGTAGATCAGCCACTCGCTGAGAGGGCCGTTCTCCATGTAGCGGTACACCATGTGGTAAACATTTGCCCTCGGTTCTTTCGGCGGGCGTGCCAGTTTCATCCGGGCCTCGGCTACCGTTTTGCCGCCCTTGCGGTGGTTGCAGCCCTTGCAGGCGCTCACCAGGTTGTCCCAGGTGTGCGGCCCGGCCTTGCTGCGCGGGATTACGTGGTCGAGGGTGAGGTCGCGCGTGCGTATGCCGCAATACTGGCAGGTATAATTGTCGCGGATGAATATCTCTTTGCGGCTGAGGCGGGCGCGCGGGTGAGGTCGCCTGATGAGGTGTTGCAGGCGGATGACCGACGGGCAGTGTATCTGGAGGGTGGGCGTCCGCACGATCTGGTGGTTAAGCTCCAGCACCTCGGCCTTTCCGCACAGCACCAAAACGAGAGCGCGCCTGACGTTGCACACGTTGAGCGGCTCAAAATTCTGGTTTAGCACTAATACCGGGGTGTTGTACATGCCCGTTCCCTTCGGGAATTACGAATTACGAATTAGGACGGAACCGCCAAGACGCCAGTTCGCTACGCTCATGCGCCAAGCACCCGCCAAGTTGTTTATTGTTTGCACTTTGGGTTAAAAGAAGCAAACAATTCGTAATTACATAATCATCGTCTCCAAAGTTCTGCGTCTAGTATAGCGGCTGTAAATCTACGCCGCTCTTGTGAATTATTTTACCATACCGAGTCACACGCTGGCAATAAGCCTACAGACCTATAATGTCGTAAGACTTGTTACTTTTGCTCACTACATAGCGATTTAGAAGGTAGAATGGAGACAACAGAAAACATAGCGATAACTTTCGTGCCAACCAGGAGAGACTCGCCCCTTGACGATATTAGTCGGAGGCAAGGGCTGATTATGCTGGATCAGCCATCGCAATCTGCTGAAAAAGCGATGGGGCAAACAGAATCGCCGTCCTTAGAGGCTGACGAGGAATTAGCCGTGCGTGGCGATAATGCCGCCTTTATCACGCTCTACAGAAGGCATTTACGCAGTGTCTACAGTTATCTATACTCGCGGCTTGGGAGCGTGCAGGAAGCAGAAGACCTGACCGCCCAGACGTTCGAGCGCGCATGGGCCAGCCTCTCGTCCTATCGGCCTACAGGTCTATTCAAAGGCTGGCTTTTTACGATAGCGTACCGCACGCTCGCCGATTATTACCGTCACCGGCGAGTGCATACGGTAGCAGGCTCAGAGGCCGAATACCTTGTTGATGGCTCGCCCGGACCTGAAGCAGCGTTCATGCAGGCGGAGCGGTTGCAATTCGTGCTGTCGGTAATCGCAATCTTATCGGAAGAGCAGCAAGAGATAATCAGCCTGCGTTTTATGGCTGAGTTACCGTATAAAGAGATTGCCCAGATAATGGGCAAGCGGGAGGCGGCGGTAAAGATGGCAGCATACCGTGCTCTCGAAGAAGTCAGGCGGAGGTGCGCAGATGGCGACGAATAAGAAGCAGGAAGAGTTCAACCTGGACGAAGCCCTATCCACCGCTGAGGGTGGCGACATGGGCCGGATGCTGAAGGGTGTAGCAGAGCAGATCGAGCCGAGGGCAGAGTTCGCCCGGCAGTTGGAAGCACGTTTAGTTGATCAACGGGCCGACGATGACATGGCTTTAGGTAAGGTTAGTAGTGAAAGCAAATCTGAACAGCCTCTATTGACACTGATGCAGGCACCTAGACCTACTCGTCCGTTAAGGGATCTGTCAGACCGCCCCCGGCTCCGGATATTCACCAGGGCGGGTCGGGCCGCGTCGGTTTTGATGAGCCTGGGGGGGGTGGCGGCAGTGCTATTGGCGTTTGTGTTCATGGCTTCCATGTTTCAAGTGCGTAAGGAGGCTATCGAGGCGTGGAAGACACCTACTGTAGCATCGGGAACAGTGGTTGATGCCCTCAAGCTGATACAGGATTTTCGCCTATTGCACACTTTAGAACCTGGTCCAAGCACATACGGCACAGAAAAGTTACAGTTGGCTTGGGCGCCTGATGGCGAGATATTGGCTGCAGCATCCGGAGACACCGTGCAACTGTGGGATCGTAAATCTGGCCAACTAATGCACACAATCGTACTCCCATCTTCAAAGTTCGCGGTTCCTTCTGTTGATGTTATTGCCTGGTCACCTATTGCTAATACGTTAGCCGTTGGCACTGAAGGGAACACTATTCTGCTAATAGATGGTGCCACAGGAGAACAACTCCATGCTATGGTTGGGCCGGTTCCTTCTTCGAGCGCATTCTACAGTCATGTCAAGAGCATAACGTGGTCACCCGATGGAAAATTGCTTGCGTCATCATGTGAAGAGCGCTTCGATGTGCAGCCCTCTTCCATGGACGGTGTTATCACCATCTGGGACATCACTACCGGCAAGCAAGCACGCGAGATAAGGATTCCTGGAGATAAAGGTAACGCGGCGCATGTTTACTATACATTGACGTGGTCACCCGACGGACATACCCTTGCGTCTGTTTCAAGTGGCGGTGTACTGCGCCTTTGGGATGGCACGACAGGTAAGATTCTACATGAGCTAGGGGAAAATATCCTGTACAGCGTTGGACTCATTGAGTGGTCGCCTGACGGTCAGACGTTAGCAGTTGCGAACATGGATATGCAACTGTGGGCCCGGTGAAGTGGTCGCCCGACGGTCAGACCATAGCTAGCAGGGATGGGGCATATATCAGGCTGTGGGACCCCGCCACCGGCCAGCTAAAG
>JBBRVL010000277.1:0-5759 GCA_038246925.1 Chloroflexia bacterium | reverse complement strand
GTACCGCACGAGATAGTCATCTATCCAGACGCTCCCCATAGCTTCTTTGACCGCAAGGCAACCGAGTATGCCGAAGCTTCTGCGGATGCATGGCGCCGTATGCTGGCGTGGATCAAGACGTACAGCTAGGCCATAATGCCTGACAGTTCGTAACCATTCTACTTGTCACATAAAGGACAGAATGGCATCTCCCATACCGTATGATCCGCTGCAAAAGAAGGGTTGCGGTAGATGCGGAAGCCTGACGTCGGACATTGCCCTGCTTTGCCAAAAAAGAGTTCGTATTCGGGTGTACCTATGGCTGGAATCGTGATGAGTTCGGGGTCGGGGTGCGGCGGATTAATCCACCCGTCGTTAGGCCCAGGATAGCCCTCGGCGACATCGGTCCAGCAACGATCATCATTCGTAGGGTAAGGGCAGCCGCATACCTGCATCTGGTAGCGCATGATACCACAGTTCACGACGCAATCCTGGTCGAAGTGCCTCACGCCAAAAGTCTCGCCTGCGTCATCCTTGCTCACTTGTGCCAGGTTGACTGGTAATGCGTCACCTGTATTCATACTGAGAGGGAGGGCACGTTTAGCAGCTATCGAGGCCCCTCCGTCCACCCAGTCAGGAGTATTCAGTCGGTACTGCTCGTTCACATAGCACGGGGTTGCGCAATCATAAGCCGTTTGCGGCGGCCCCACACGCAAATCGAAGGCGTTACCGCTCGACCCATCAATCCCTTGCACATAGAGGTAGAAAGCAAAGCTGCCGTCCACTTCCCGTGAAAAACAGTCATCCTTACAAGCGCCGCCCCTCAGTTGTATTACAAAACCGGGTGGTCGGTACCATGACAAGTCTGTAGGGATGGTCTGATTGGTCTTGATCGTATACCTCGCAAGGTAATCAGCCTGGTCAGACAGAAGGGCAGGGTCTCCGAAAGGATCGCTAATACCAGGGTAAAAATGCCAGAGGGTATATTGTGTAGTGGTCGCGTAAGCATCATCATACACGGGGCTTAGAGGCATGTTGTACGGTGTACGGTATTCATCTAGTCGCCAGAACGCAGGCCTGCCACTCTCGAAGGCATTGAGCTTCAAGCCTGGTACGGGATTTCCGCCGTTACTGGTACACACCCCTGGGCGAGGATTATTGCAGCTTGCATACATGTCAGCTGTGATAGTGATCGTAGGTGTAGGGGTGCCTGGTCTGGGCGTTGGTGGAAACGGCGGGGGGGTCCCCGGCCTGTTGTACGAGTCCGCATCGAAGATCTCGACGTACAATTGGTCATTTTTCTTAGCATAACCTGGCGGGACGCTTACTTGGAACAAGTAGCCGTATGGCATTGTGCCGTACTCCGGGTTGGGAGTGGGAGTGCCGTTAGAACTGCCTATGTATTCGGGAGAGTATACGTCTCCGTTCCTACGCCAACTATAACGCCCGCTAATTTGGAGAGTAGATTCGTTCACCACCCCTGGAACGCCAAAGGGCTGGATGTTGATCTCGGTGAAAGAGGGACGTTGGTCCGGTGCGTCAGTTGCCCACCCCATGGTGGCGGCCCCGCTCAAGAAGAAGCTAATTCCAGCCATTGCAAGCATGAGCACGAGAGCGACAAGCCCTCTGTAGCTACGCTTGAATAATCGGTCTTGTGTTTTATTCATTTTGCTCCTGCTTGTTTGTAACCTACTGGGAGAACATCGCCCTGTCTACCTTTTGCCCCGCTATTTCCAGGCGCTCGATAAACTTCGGAGAAAGGCCAGTGGGTTGAAGCTTTCCTATGACCTTACCCTCAGCATCCGAACCCAGATCGCGGAAGCGGAAAATATCTTGCAGTACGATTGTATCGCCTTCCATGCCTTGTACTTCGGTGATATAGGTAACTTTGCGCGAGCCGTCTCGCAGGCGCGATTGCTGTATCACCAGGTCGACTGCTGAAGCCACCTGCTCGCGTATGACGCGGATGGGCAGGTCCATACCAGACATCAGCACCATCGTCTCCAGTCGAGATAGGGCATCGCGTGGGGTATTCGAGTGGAGTGTGGTGAGTGAGCCGTCGTGTCCCGTATTCATCGCCTGGAGCATGTCCAGCGCTTCACCCGACCTGACTTCGCCCACCACTATGCGCTCCGGTCTCATTCGCAGCGAGTTGACCACAAGCTGGCGTATAGATATAGCGCCTGAGTTGTCCGCATCCGCCGGTCTCGACTCCAATGATACTACATGACGCTGGTTCAGCCTTAGCTCGGCGGAGTCCTCTATCGTCACAATGCGCTCGCCTTCCGGGATAAACGACGATAGGACATTGAGCAAAGTAGTCTTACCTGAGCCTGTGCCCCCGGCTACAACAATATTGAGGCGACCGATAACACATGCCTTCAGGAACTCGGCCATTTGCGGGCTGATAGTCCCGAACTGGATCAGATTGTCCACTGTAAGAGGCGACTTGAAGAACTTTCGTATAGTTATGGTCGTGCCCTGTAAGGCGCAGGGAGGGCCGACTATGTTGACGCGCGAGCCGTCCGGCAGGCGGGCGTCTACCATAGGAACTTTGCGGTCAATTCGCCTGCCGAGTGGCGCGACTATACGCTGGGCTATACGCATGACGTGCTCTTCATCGAGGAATCTAGCGCCACTTTCAACCAGTTGTCCCTTGCGCTCGATCCATATCTGCTCAGGCCCATTCACCATAATTTCTGAGACAGACTCGTCGTTAAGAAATACCTCAAGAGGTCCGAAGCCTAATATCTCGCTGATAACAGCATCGAAAAGAGGCTCCTGCCCGCTCGGCGGGAGGTTCGGCACCTGGGCTAGCACAGCCATGAATCGCCCGGCCAGCATCTGCTCGACTTCGGGGGTCTTTTCGAGCTTGGAGTTGGGCGGTATGCCCGACATCATCTGCTGCACCACAAAGTTGACAAGCTGGGGTGGGGGCTGTATCCCGAAAGGACTGACTCCGGGGGTTGGGGTGCCCTCTGGGCGTTGCCCAATTGCAGATTGTACGGCGTGTGGAACCGGCGTGCCGACGGCTGGCGCTACGCTGTTGACCATTGCCTGTCCAACCTGGCTAGGCATAGGCGGTAGGGTGGCGGCGTCTAGTCGCTGTGAGGACATCTAATCTTCCTTTTATTGTGAGTGACAAGTAATGAGCGATGAGTGAAACGAGATTAGTAATTCGTAATCACGAGTAATAGCCGTCGAGAGCGCCTGTGGTTCGTGACTCGTCTACCGGCACGACACTCACGATATGATGCTTGTTGATGGCAATAAAGCCTGTGTGTGTGGTCTCCTTACCCTCGTGGGTGCGCAGGGTAGCATTAGTCAGCGCGAGAAACTGCTCGTCTCGAGTATTCAGTTGGTCCTTGAGCCTGTTACCGGGAGCTACATGCAAGAAGCCGTGCAAGCTACCGGCGACGGTGATTATATCTACTTCCACATTCTGGGTGCGTACCTTTGGTGTGAAAACTTTGCCTTTTTCATCTACTCTGTCCATAGTTATTTTATCCTCCCGGTTTACGAATTACTGGGGGGTCAATTTGCAATTGGAGCGAAAAGACTGGGTAGTTTGCCTGCTACTTGGGTTTGATATTCACAAAATAAGTGGAGCAGGCGGCATCCAGAAGCTCAGGTGTCAATTCGGGGGGCACGTTGCGGTAGCGCGCTATTCCCAGGAGCTGGCGCAGCAAGTCGCGGGGCTGTGATGCCCTGAAGGGGCGCTTCACTTCAACGTAATGCTTGTTCACCAGATGCGTGAAGCCTTGCTGGTCAAACGGTACGTTCATCATCCGGCACTGCCCCAGGAATATTTCATAGAACTGTTGAGGGGTTGGGTCCGGCACGAACAATTTGTTCTGGATTCTCCTGAGGAATGCCTCGTCTATCAGGTCCTCCGGCTGAAGGTTGGTCGAAAGCACCAGGAAGAGGTCAAACGGCACCTGGAGCTTCTTACCTGTCTTTAGCGTGAGGAAGTCGATCCCCTTCTCCAACGGCACGATCCAGCGATTGAGGAGCGCCTGGGGGCTGGCCTGCTGACGGCCAAAGTCGTCTATCAGGAAAAGACCACCGTTCGCCTTTAGCTGGAATGGGGCCTCGTAAAAACCGACATTGTCGTTGTAGATCAAGTCGAGCGAAGCCATGGTTAGCTCGCCACCTACTACCACAACCGGCTTTTGTATCTTGAGCCAGCGCCTATCGCCCAGCTCTGCCTTGGTGGTATCCGATTCATTCGCTCCTGGGGGAACAGCCGCGTGATGGCTGTTGAGGTCGAATAACTGGATAATCTGGCCGTCGGCCTCAAGCGCGTAGGGGATGATTACGTTGCCGCCGAGCATCTTAGCGATCCGCTCGGTGAGCAGCGTCTTGCCGTTACCGGGCGCGCCGAACAGGAAAAGCGACTTGCCCGCGTTGACCGATGCTCCTACCTGGTTGACCAAATCTTCGCTAATAATGAAGCCTTGCAGCGCGTTCTCGACAGTTTGGCGGTTCAGCAACGGCTTTTTCGTCGATTGCATCCTCATAACATCGATGTACCGGGCCAGGGGCACCGGTGCCGGGCCGACATACTTGGAGCGTTGCATTATCTGGTGGGCGCGCTCCATTCCCTTGACTGTGAGAATATACTGGTAGCCGGCCTCACCCAGCCCGGCGGCGCCGCTCACTTCGCAGAGCTGTTCCTTTTTGAGCAAGTTGATTATCTGGTCGATGATCCCATAGAAGGGCAGACGGAGAGCCGCCGAGATTTCCTGGCCGCTCATATATGATGTGTAATACATCGTCTTCAGCACGAGGTCGAAGATCATGCCCTGGTTGAGGCCGGTCTCCTGCATGTTTCGCGGCTCATGGAACATCACTTCCAACGGGTCGAGATAACCTGTCGCAAGCTGGTCGGTCGAAAGGCTGCCTGAAAGATTGCCTGATTGAGCGTTCAGCATGGCGCTGTTCAGGCGGCTGGCGGTATTCAGTCCGGCTTGGGACATTTGCGGTTGTTGTGGTTGTTGTGGTTGTGCTTGTGCTTGTGCTTGTACCTGCGGAATATGCACGGGGGATTGCGGAGGCGGTGGTTGCTGGACCTGTGCCTGAACTTTAGGTCTGGCCGCTACCTGTCCTTCATTGTTGTGGGCCTGAGGTGCGGTTGCCGGGGTTGGCCCCAAGCCAATTGCTTGCGTCTGGGGGGTCCCCTGCGAAGCCTTCGGCGCGGACGAGCGCGGCAAACGTGATAGTGGCTTTATCGCGCCTTGTGCCGGGGTTGGCCCCAAGCCAATTGCGCTGCGTGCGCCTTTATCGTTTACCGGTGGGAGGGGAAAGCCTGGAATCTCTTCGGGAAGCGGGAAGCCAGGTATGTCCTCAGGAAATGGGAAGCCGGGTATCTCTTCAGGCATTGGTCCAGAGGGCACCGCGAATGGACTTCCACCGTTGGAAGCCTGCATCTCCACTCTTCGGTCATGCCCATTTTGCCATGGCATCACTATCGTCTCTGTTGAGGATGATGTCCAGGGTAGGCGTGATATCTGCTTTTGGCTCTGAATATTACCTACTGCTTCAGATTCTTGGGCTATGACCGCTTCAGGCTCTGAAGAAACGGGAGTAACCAGGTTCGCATTTTCACTCAAGGTATGCTCCTATGCATTCCATCTATGGCCGTTCATTACCGCATGTGGACCGCACATGAGCACGATACCGAGGCGTACGTCCAGCCCTAGACCTATGAAAGCATTATATCCGCCCTGTAGTCGCACCGCTAAGGGTATATAGTCCTACTCCGACTAGGATATTGGTAC
>JBBRVL010000276.1:0-5803 GCA_038246925.1 Chloroflexia bacterium | reverse complement strand
GGACGTGGTGCCGTCGCCGAGCGATGTATAGACTATAGTATCGGTGTGCCCGGCCTGGGCAGCCTTGCTGAACTTCTTACCCAGCTTCTTCTCGAGCTTGAGACCGGCGGCGCAACCTGCGGCGGGCAAGCACTGTGACCCTGTCATCGTCGAGCCTGTAGGGAAGTTGAACTCCACCGAGCCGAAGTGGCTGGACATCTGGCGACCCCCCGACTGCGGGTCGAAGCGCGAAGCCACGCTCTGTCGAAGCATATCGAGTAGTGAGATGCCCGACCAGAGGGCAAAAGCCTGGTCGCGGTAGTATGGGAATTTGTAATCGTCAGGGCGCATATGCGCGGCTGTCGCTACGTTAATCACTTCCTTACCCGCGCCCGCAATGGAGAACCAGAGATTTCCGGTACGCTGCAAGAGCTGCATCATCATGTCGATCTCGCGGGACGTGCGCATGGCGGCATAGGCACCGAGAAGGTCGCGGACCGACATCCCCTCCAGCTCTTTGCGAGGCTTGGTGCGTGCTCCCTTGTCCTCATTCGGGTCGAATATCTTATCCGCCAGGCCGTAGTAATAGGCACGGCGCTGCTCCAGCAGTTCGTCCGGTGCTACACCATTCTTATGAGAACCGGCTGCGGTTCCCTCTGTCTCTATCCGAGTCTCGGTCTTATATTCAATCAAGAGATTGCCTCCCTGGGCATAAGGGTTCACTCACAAAGGGCACACCGGGCGCGATTCGCAAAAAAAGCGTCGCTGCCCTACACCTGTGCGATGTTACCCAACACTTGTGTACCGGCTTGCGACGCCATTGTCAGCACACATATTATAACCCAACAACATGGGTACGCGTCAAGATACCAAATGACCTATCGACATACGCCAAACGGCCTAGTCTGAGGGTAGTAAGTCAGATGCCTACTAAGGTCTGCTGATGAGGTACGCACTAAAGTAGTGAGTGCCTCGCGGACCGGCTACTTCACGCAGCGTGCCTCCCGAATAACGTGCAAGCACCAGGTTTTGCAACTGCTCATCGCCTGGAAAGAAGAGGAAAGCAAGTGACTTACCAGGTGCGGGTGGCAGCGGCAAGTCGACATCGGGGTTATTTATGGTACGCCCTTCCTGGCCCTTCACGAGGTAGCGCGTGGTGATCGGATCATATAAACGCCCTGCCGAGCGGAAGACTTGGTAGTTTGGCCCCAATGAGGCCAGGTAACGACTTTGCACAGTCTGTGCTTCGTAGTTGCGCTGGGCTGCGCGGTAATTGTCCAATTTCAGGCTATCGGGGTCAGCGTAGTAGCCGCCGAAGTAGAAGCTTGTATTGAAGGTGGCAAGCAGAAGCATCGACAACCCCAGCGAAATAGCTGCACCGGGAACGCGTAGCTGAGAGTATACACGGCGGAAGCTTGTAACCAGCAGCGCAAGTGCAATACCTGCGGCAGCGTAAACTGAAGGATACGCCGGAGTCAGATGTGCCAGAAAAGGGGGTGCGCCATAGAGGACGAGCACGCCTCCGACGAGCAGCACTCCCGCCCCGGAGGCAAGGAGCAGGAAGGCCGCAGGGTGCCGCCAATTCCATATCAACACCCCAAGGCCCAGCGTGAGCAGTGCGGCCTCCACAGGCATAAGTAGAGGCGCGAAGTAGACGATATCCTGCGAGCTATGAGTGCTAATGCCCAGGAGCGTCTCCGAAAGGATCGGCCACAACGTATTCCACATCTCTTCAAGCTCGCCGAGGCTTGTGGGCAAGCGATTCCAGGTGAGCATATCGGCCCCGCGCCCAAAGTAGAGTGCTGGGTGCACCAGGTAATATGCCAGGAGGGGCCCCATCCCCGCTACATATCCCAGCAGAACCAATCCCACACTGTGAAGCCAACGCGCGAAGGTCTTCCGCCTGAGGACAATCATGTAAGCAAAAAAGCTGAACAGTATGAACGGCAGCAGCCGTGTGCCATAGTAAAAGTGTTCGCTGACCCCGCCCATCAAACCTGCCAGCGTTAAGTAGATAGGCTTGTGAGTTCGGACGCCCCTTAGCAAGAAAAGGAAGCAGACAGCCCAGAAGAACTGCGGAACGATGTTGTTCAGAGCTAGGCGGCTGTAGTGGATATTGGACGCACTGATCGCCAGCAGGGCGCTACCCGCGATGGCCGCATAACGTCCCCAGTGATCTCGTAGGAGGAAGTAGAGCGGCATAACCGTTGCTGCGCCAAAGAGCGCGGCGGGAAGACGAATGGCTGCCAGGGTGGAATTGCCAAGCTGCATCGATATCGACACCAGATAGAACCACAGCGCGGGTAGGTCTATCCCTCCCCACACGGTGCTGAAGATCGGCGTCGAACGGCCGCCCATGAACGACTGCGCAGCCACCTCGCCCGTCATGATCTCGTCAGGATAGATGTTGTAAGGGAACGCGCTCAAGTCCCAAACACGCAGAAACAACGCCGCAAGGCAGATTATCACGAAGATTGTGACCTCTGTGCGTGTCCAGCGTACCTCGTCAACGTTCGTGGGGTTTAGAGCAGCTATATTGGGCCTTGTGCGTTGGCTTGGCCGCACCGGGATGGTATCCGCTGTTTGCGGCGGGTTTAGGCCCTCAATGGGAGCGCCGGCAGCTGTTTCTTGAATAGGAATACGCTCCTTGCCCAATGTGGCGGTTGAGGCGACCAGCATGAGCATCCCGGACAGCCATAGCCAGCCCCCCAGACCGAACATTTCTCCGGGCTGCAAAGGCAGCAGTACAATTGACCCGAAGACGAGAACGATAGACAAGACGAAGCTGAGCACGCCCAACGGTTGGGCACGAACAAATGCGTGTGGAGGCAGCGCTGAAGTAGATGCAGTCCTCGTCAAGAAGTCTTGATGGGGCGCAGTGCGTCCCCAAGCAAGTGCCGCAAGCACCCCAGACGACGCTATTAGCACCGTCGCAACCGGGCGCCACTCTTCCGAGGAGAGTAGGAAAGTACCTGCCAGTGACAGCACAAAGGAGACAAGGCCGAGCCGGAAAGATCGAACGGAATCGAAACCGGGAGGAGATATACCAACAGCCGATGCCTGCATAAGAGCGGACACCGGCTGTGGAGCTTGATTGTGGCTTGCGTCGGCCATATTTACATGGATAGGCCGCTCAACCCTATAAACGAGAAGCGACCCGGCATGGTTCGCGTTATCAATTGCCCGTTCCGATGAGATACCGTTCATAAGCCGGAGCATAACGGCTCTTCGCTGTCCACTTGTCGATTACGTTTCCATTGGCGTCAGTCACCACACGAGTAATGCTCGAATTGAAGCCGTCCTGAGCGTGCTCGACCAGCACTTTCTTGCCTGCGGGCAGCTTGTCCGAATACTCTGTGATAGGGGTGCTGTCGGTCTTGACCGTATTTGTGATTACCGGCTTGCCAACATTGACGGTCCAGCCGGGTTTGACACCATATAGGGAGAAAGTCACGTTCTTGCCGTCGGCTGTGGCCCGTATGTGGATCCAGTTGCCAGTGTTGTTCCTGAACCTGAAGTCTTTCTCGGGCGGTGCGATAGTCGCGTCGAGACCGGGGAGGCCGCTCGGCGCTCGCCCGTAAGTGCCTATCCAGTAAGAATGCCAGTTGCGCTCCTCGATTTGCAGCCCTGCCCAGAAGACCGAGTGGAACAGCGTTGTCGAGACCTGGCAGATACCCCCGGCTTCGGCCGGTACAGTAGTGATGCCATTGCCGTTGTTGATGATCATGTACCCCATCTTGTAACCGGCATCGAGGGTGAGGTCGCCAACAGCGTTAACTGTGGAGAAGACCCCCCCCGGCGGTATGAGAGCGCCGTCAACATTGCGAGTGCCCAGACCTACGTTCCAGGCGCGCTCGGCAGATGACCCGGCATATGACGTCTGGCCTGTGCCGAGGAGGTCCGGCGTTCGTATCGTGCTGAGATCAGCGTCTTTCACATTCGGCTCAGTGACAGCTACTTCCAGGCCCACTTGGAGTCGCTCACCGCCTGTGTACGCTTCGATTGCTTGCTCTGCGTTTGCGAGAGACGTGGCAATATCGACCTTGTAACCATCCTTGCCTTCGGCGATGCGGGCAGGCTTACCGTTCACCATTCGGAAGCGGGCATCCGAGGAAGGCCTGTTGAAGTTGTAAGCAACACCCGAAATCCTTGACGATAGCACGTCGCTATCGACGACAAGCTCTAGCGGGCCTGGCCCACCTTGTGCGGGAGCAACATCTATGAACCCTGTGACCGAGCTACCCCGCAAAATATAGCCATCATCGCGGAAATGGAGACGTAAGCCTTCCGTTACCAGCGAATTCGCCTTGTCGTAAACGGCCCTTACCTGGTCGGTGTGTATCGCGGCCGGCACAACCTTCACAGGCAACTCAACTTTTCTCTCGTTTGCATCGCTCTTGGCGACGGCTGATTGAATAAGAGAGATCGCTTCGGCCACCTGTAGCTCGGCCCCAGCCTTGTCTTCCTTGAGAGTTACTGTGCCTTTGCCAATCACAACTGTGGCATCCTGTGGCTCAATCCTAAGCTCGCTCGCCAAGGGGGCAAGATATTCAGCAAGCGTGTTATTGTCGAGGCTTACAGACCACTTGCCGGGATCGCTCGTGGGCTTGAGCGCAAGCATCTCACGTAGCTGCTCAGGCTTGAGGGTCCAGGTTTCCTTCCCCGCAGAGAGTACCACGGCCTGCTCGGTCACAAGCATTGCCTCTGCCCTTGAGGCCTCCAGTACGGCCTCGGTTACTTTGGGCGACTGGTCACGCATCGTAATGGAGGCGGGTGCGAAGGACGCTGAGGCTATCGAGGAGAGGATGGCGGCTCGGAGAGCAACTCGGTCAATTACCAAGCCCTCGCTTGAGGGGGTAATTTGTACGATGCCGTCCGCCCCTTGCTCGAGTTTGCTGTCAACGGCCGGGCGGTCCATTTCGTCGGCAATAGACGCCACAGCCTTATCGACCAGTGAATCATCATACTTCAGTACAGGTTGGACCGGGCTGCCGGAAAGAAGGGCGCTAACCCGGTGACCTGTATCTTCCAGGATGTTCCCGTTACGTCCAACAGTGAGCGCGGACTCTGCTGTGCGGCCAATGTCCAGAGCAACCCCCAACTCCGCAGGTGCGAAAGTCCATGTCTTTGAGCTGGTGCTAACCGCGAGTTGGCCGCTGGGATACCCTGCCGACAGATTGATCAAGGCGGCTTCGGCCTCGGCCCTGTTCATACCGCCGAGGTCTTTATCCAACACTTGCACGCCGCGATAAGCACGCCCTTCGTGCGCTGCACCGTAGCCGAACAGAAGCACGAGCGTCAAAATGAACAGGGCGGCAGCACCGATCAAAATAGCTCTAATCGGCGAGGAGTGAGAGTGGCCGTGCGCCGCCTGGTGCTCGGTGTTTCTATCGTGCGAATTTTCGTCAGCGTGTGCTACTCGGGCCGGGGGCGGGCCTGACGTGTCGGTACGGTTCATCCTGAATGCTTCTCCATTGTGGTAAGACGGGCGAGGCGCGGAAAGGTTGCGCCTTCGGGTTAGGGCGGAAGAGTGAGTGGATGTGCCTCTTGCGTGGAGTTCTTGCTGAGGTATTCGTACCTTATCCGCGTGGTGTCCGTGCACTATCTTACCATACAAAGTAGCGGAGGGACAAGGCCAATAGTACCTTTGGATAGGCACGTTGAACCTGAAAGTCTCGCTCAAATATTGGCCGAAGCGACTCCACAGACCCGGAGAAGAGTGCCCGTAAGTGTTCAGAGTTGGGTGGTTAATATAGGTAATAGTTCACCGAGTTCACCGCAGAGACGCAGAGAGCGCAGAGATTAATGGGGTTGGTTGTTGTCT
>JBBRVL010000275.1:0-5807 GCA_038246925.1 Chloroflexia bacterium | reverse complement strand
GGTGGGACTCCACCATGCACGTCCTGTCGCTGCTGCGAGAAATGGGTCTCGATCCGTCGAGCGAGGAGGCGCGTCGTGCGGTGGGACTGGTCCGCGACCGCGTGAGGTGGAAGGGGTGGGACCGGGGCGGCACGTGGCGGGGCTGGGACTTTGAGGGCAATCCCTTCTTCGCTGGCGAGGTCGAGCCGTGCATCAACGGGCAGGTGGGAGCGAGCGGAGCCTACTTCGGCCTCATCCAGGACGTCCAGCGGATCATCGACCGCCTGCTCGTCGAGCAACTGCCTGACGGTGGCTGGAACTGCGAGGCCGAGAACGGCTCGACGCGGTCGTCGTTCAACACCACGATCTGCGTGTTGGAAGCCCTGCTCGAATACGAACTGGCAGGCGTGGCCGGCAAGAGCAGGGGGAGCAGCGCCGTGGTGACGAAGGTGAGGGAGGCGCGCCTCCGAGGGCAGGAGTACCTCCTGGAGCGCCGTCTCTTCCGGCGGCGGACGACCGGTGAGGTCATCGAGCGAGATCGCAAGGGCGGCGCCGCCTTTACGCGCTTCTCCTTCCCGACCTGGTGGCACTACGACGTGCTGCGGGGACTGGAGTACCTGCGTAGAGCGGGAGCTACGCCAGACGAGCGCGTGGCGGAGGCGATCGAGCTGGTCGAGTCGAAGCGCGACGCCGATGGTCGGTGGCCGCTCGAGAACCGGCACCCCGGCACGATGGCGGTCGAGGTGGAGGACGTGGACGAGGGCAAGGGCAGGCCGAGTCGGTGGAACACGCTGCGCGCCTTACGGGTGTTGAACTGGTATGCAGATAGAAGATAAAATAAGCGCTATGGCGAAAAATGCAAAGCACGAAGCAGCACTACAAGGATGGGCTTCTCTGACTTCACGTTCTCGTCCCCTCTCAACCTTCTCTCACCCATATCCTTCTTTTCGCCGTTTCAAGCGCAGATCGAAGCCACCCCTTGGCCTCCTCATTCTCCAGCCTGTCTATTGCCCGGAGAAGCTGCCCGGACCGCACAAACCCTTTGTAAAGGGCATCACTGACGGCGTCGGGAAGGAATGACCAGGTTGAGGGGCTTGCCGCGGCGTCAAGGATGGTTCTCAGCGGGGTAGTCACTCGATACCCTTCGCGCTCTTCCCACTCCTGTGGTGAAAGTTTCGCCTTGTGCAGTATTATGCCCGGCGGCATGTACCGTCTGAAGCCGGGCGGCACGGTCAGGTGAATCGTCGCGGGGTTGACATCGCTGATCTCATGGACGGCCAGAGCGGTCTCGTGGGACGCCACGGCTTGCGGCTCTCCACGCCTATCATGGCTGATAAGCGACAGGACCACCAGGTCGTGCCGCCCTGGATACTGGAGATCGGGAAATTCCGGGAAGCGATAGATGCGCCGTTCTATCTTCTCCCAGTTGCCGCGCAGGGTATGGTGGCGCTGCTCCTGGTATGTATAGCCCGCGGCCAGCGCCTGTTGGGCGGTGAAATAGCCGCCCTGATCTCTGGCGATTGCCATCAGTGCTTTTTGCTTGCTTACTTTCATCGTGCGATCACCTGCTCCGTGGGGTGTAGAGGCGTAGAGGCCATGCGGTGAGGAGCGTTGCAGAAAAGTAATATTCAATGTTAGTATTCTGCGTTTGTATACTCCTAGAAGGTAAGCATTTGCTTCCGCAAATGCCTCGCTTGCTCCTTGCCGCGCTTCGGCCAGGCCCATAGATCCAGGTAGAGCTGAATGTTGCTTGCCACGAACATATTTTCGACTTGCTGGCGGAACATCAGCGGTGAATGATCGTGGGTGACAAGGAAGGCAATGTTCTCTCCGGTCTCCACGGGAGCCAGGTTCATCTCCCTGACAACCTGATCTACTTCACGGGTATCCTGAACCAGGAGCGTGAGCCTATCCGTTCGGGTGGCATACGGAGCAATCAATTCGGATCCCGAACCAAGGGTTAGAGCATAGTCGGCCTCCAGGTCATTCAGAACACCGATTAGCCGGCGTCTCAACGCAGCCTGCGACTGTGACCATAGATAAAAGCGGTGGAATGTGTATTTCTCTAACGCATGAGCTTCGGCCCAGGCATCGAGCAGCGCACCGGGGTCACGCAGCACGCGAAGAGTATTGGGTCCGGATCCGTGCTTTTCGACCCACAGCTGCTTCTCCAGAAAGGTGAGAACCTGGTGCACCGTATATGCCGAGACCTCCGCGCGCTCCGCGAGTTCCCGGACCTGCCAGTGGCGCGCCGGATCGAGCAGCATTGCATGGAGCACCCGGGTTGTCCGGCCTCTGTAGATGGTTCTTATCGGCCGCTCGGCTCCTTTTGGCTGAGGCCGGTCAATGAAGAACACTGCCCAGGGTAATTCGATGTAGATACTCCCCCCGCTATCCCAGTATCCGAAGCCTTCCTGACGCAGGAGCTCGCGGCCCTTCTGCGAAATGGCGGGTGCTACCACCATGCAGACAACCGGTTCATCGCGCGCGTCGCTTCGGGAGCTATCTTCCTTATTAGCTCCGGAAATCTGTTCAAGCTTCCAGACCGCTTCCCGTATGTCGCGTGGGTAGCCCTGCGCCCTGGTCACGATGAGGACTCGGACCGGACGGCCTTTTATCTCAACCTGCAGATCGAGATCTACAGCGCTGCTCTCCCTGGCATCTGCGCTATGACTAACTGAGCGCACCTTGATACCGGGCAGCCCCTCTATGGCTGCTCTCGCTTCATGTAGGAGTTCGGTCCGGCTTGCACACATCGTTTATATTTGGAATCCAGGCCATTTTTGCTGCACGGCAAATATACATTGCGCACGGCTCTTTGGCAAGTGTCTTGACATATATATAGCATTTTGCTATACTAAACTTGCTACTCTACCGGTTTGCCGGCTTCTTCCTGGAGCGCAAGACGTGGCGCAACCCGGTGCACAAACGAGTACAATAGGGCAACGAAGAACGAAATAGCGATAGTGCATTTGTTGGAAAGGCGATGGCGAGACAGCAGGTAAACGTCAGATTATCGAGCTACACGGTCGCGCAGTTGAAAGAGTTGGCGCGGCGGTTCGACATGTCCGAAAGCACGGTGATCATGCTGGCTATCGACCGGCTGATGCGTGATACTCAGCAGGGGGAAGGCATCCTCTCCGACAAAGCCGAGGAAGAAAGTGAAGACCGAGAACAAGGCACGAAAGGGGGACAAACAGATGACAACGGCAAAGCGACGAGGACACGGAGAAGGGTCGATCTGGCAGCGAAGCGACGGAAGGTGGGAAGCCAGGATTGACCTCGGCTACCAGGACGGCAAGAGGAAACGCAAAGCGTTCTACGGCAATACTCGGCGGGAAGTCGCCGACCAGCTCAAGGCAGCCTTACACACTCAGCAGCAGGGTCTGCCGGTAGCAATAGAGCGTCAGACCTTGGGCCAGTTCCTTACCAGGTGGCTTGAGGATTCGGTGCGCCCGACGGTGCGGCCTAAGACATTTGACAGCTACGCCCAGCTGGTGCGGCTATACATTGGGCCCGAGCTGGGTCACATCCAGCTGGGCAAGCTCAGCCCCCAGGATATACAGCACCTTTTGAACAAGCTGCTCAAATCTGGCCTGTCTCCCCGCACCGTGCAGTACTGCCACGCAATCCTCAAGATGGCCCTTGGGCGGGCGTACAAGTGGTCGCTGGTGCCGCGCAACGTGGCGCAGTTAGTGGATCCTCCGAGGTCACGCCGCTACGAGATGCGCTCCCTGTCGCCTGATGAGGCACGCACCTTCCTCAATACGGTGCGAGGCGACCGCCTGGAGGCTCTCTACTCTGTGGCTATCGCGCTCGGCCTGCGCCAGGGTGAAGCGCTGGGGCTGCGCTGGGAAGACGTTGACATGGACAAATGCACGCTGAAGGTGCGATACGCCCTGCAACGCATTGACGGCAAGCCCCAGCTTGTCGAGCCGAAAACCGCCCGGAGTCGCCGCACTATCATCATGCCTCAGGTGACCGTGAATGCCCTCCGCGCCCACCGCATTCGCCAGTTGGAAGAGAGGCTGGCAGCAGGTACGCGCTGGACGGACAGCCAACTGGTCTTCACCTCAACGATCGGCACGCCCCTCGATCCTCGTAACGCCTTCCGTCTCTTCCAGGAGGCACTGCAGCGCGCCGGGCTGCCCCACATCCGCTTCCACGACCTGCGCCACACATGCGCCTCCCTGCTCCTTGCCCAGGGCGTGCACCCCCGGGTGGTGATGGAGACGCTCGGCCACAGCCAGATCAGCCTCACGATGGACACCTACTCGCACGTGATCCCGGCTTTGCAGAGGGATGCAGCCGACAGGATGGATGCCCTGCTCAGTGCGGGGTACGGCGAGCAGTAAATACAGGCATATAGCTAAGGCATAAGGCTAATAGCTATCCGGCCACAAATGTAGGGATATGCTAGAATGGGAAGAACGCAGCCTGGTGACTATCCTGCGAGACAGCACCCACCAAGATATATGATGGCAGTTCTGGCTGCGGAACTTCCAGCGAGGGCCGAGTGAAGTCACAGGATATAAGCACAAAAGACGTGGAGAAGCTACATGGCAACTAGGACACTTGACCAGCATATCGAGATCACACCTGGCGTAGCGGGGGGAAAGCCGCGTATCGCCGGGCACCGCATCACTGTGCACGACGTAGTTGTCTGGCACGAATCAATAGGTATGGGCGCCGATGAGATCGCCGCCGAGTACGACCTGAGCCTGGCCGACGTCTATGCCGCTCTCGCATACTACTTCGACCACCGAGACGAGATCGATCAACAGATAAAGGATAGCAAGCTCGTGGTTGAAACGCTGAGGGGAACTATCCATTCCAGGCTCAAGGAAAAGCTGCGTGAAATAGAGCCCGGAGCCTAGGGATTAGGCAGGAGAACCGGGCAATCCCGAAATCTTAGGAACGGCGCTAAGAGCAGTAAGAACGAGAGGGGAGTAAGCAGAAGCCAGGTGGGACAACAGATCAGGTTCTACACTGACGAGCACGTATCAAGGGCAGTAGTACGTGGGCTTCGGCAGCGTGGAGTGGATGTGCTTACCGTCGTTGACGCAGGCATGCGCGGTGCTTCGGACGAGGATCACCTGGAGCGAGCACGGAATGAGGGACGTGTCATTTTCACCCAGGATGACGATTTCCTGAGGATGCATACCGCTGGAGCTGGCCACGCCGGTATCATTTATGCGCCCCAGCAAACCGCGGTTGGAGATATCATTCGCGGCCTCATGCTAGTCTACCAGATCCTCGACACGGACGACATGCAAGGTCACATAGAGTTCCTGTAGAGGTTGTTTTTACGAGCGCTACGTCGTACATTGTCTGGAACGACCTCTTCCGTCCTGGCTGCATGTTCTCCTGTGGTGAAGACGCTCGGGCACATTCTGATTAAGCCTCACCATGGACACATACCTCACGTGATCCCGGCCTCGCTGCGGGACGCCGTCGACAGGATGGATGCCTTGTTGAGTACCGATTCCTAATCTAATTGTTTTTATACTCAGAGAATTAAGGAGGCCATTTGTGAAGAGTAGTAATGTTACGTCCGTTCTCGGCACCGCTGATCAAGTATTCCATTTGGGCGAACTTGTCGACAGATGCACAGCGCCGAACCGAGCAGACTGGAAAGATATCCCGATTGGCGCAGGCATCTATATAGTTACTTTATAGTTACTTTGCTCACCAGTGGCGATGCACTCCAGTTCAGCCAGTCAACTGGAGATGCGTCTTCGCTTCCAGTTGACATTAGTTACCTGCATCGCAAGTGGGAGAGCATAACGAAGCACGGTGCTACCGACATCATCTACATAGGTAAGGGT
>JBBRVL010000274.1:0-5817 GCA_038246925.1 Chloroflexia bacterium | reverse complement strand
GTGTTTAGTTCCACGCTCACATGGACAGGTTGGCTTATGCTGTCTGCTATTGAGTTGGTAATGTACAAAGTCGAGCCTAGATCCTCGACAGAACCATGGTTTAGGAGATAGTTTCCTCAAGCGTTTTCTGCAGAAGGCACTCTTGGAGGCATCCAATGCTAGGTCACCTATAACGCCCATTGACGTAGACTTATGGAGTTTTGATGATCTGATTGTGCGTCGTGAGCACTTGAATATAGACATACTGCTAATCAGTCCGGCCCATGGACTAGCAATTATTATCGAGAACAAGATCACATCAGGGGAGCACTCTGGACAGCTCGCACGATATTATTCCCTGATCAAAACTCATTATCCCAACTGTAATAAAATTGTGGGCATGTATCTCACCCCTGAAGGAAATGAGCCCTCGGATGAGGATAATTATTTTGCCGTAAGCTATGGAGTGGTTCTTGAATTGATTGAAGACTTGGTGAAAAACCGTGCATCCACCCTGGGTCTGGATATTGTCACTCTATTAAGGCATTACGCACAGATGCTCAGGAGGCATGTCGTGAACGAAAGCGAAATAGCGGAACTCTGCCGACGTATTTATCACAATCACCAAAGGGCCCTAAATCTAATATATGAGTTCAGGCTTGACTTACAAGCTAGTATCCAAGACCTACTTGAGACGCTTGTGCGAGCAAATACTGCTTTGGTATTGGATTCATCCACGAAAAGTAGCACCCGCTTTGGACTTCAGGATTGGGAGACCCCAACATTAAAGTCAGGTAAAGGCTGGACACGTTCTGGAAGAATGTTACTCTTCGAATTTTCTAACCGACCGCGCTCCCTAAGTTTAACGTTGTACATCGGCCCGGGACCGCAGCAGATACGTCAACGACTATATGATGCCTCTGGCAGCCGAGGGACACCGTTCAAGTGCTTCAGTACCTTTGGGAATCAATGGAATAAGATATATAGTCGCCCATGTCTAAAGGAAAGAGATTATGATAGTCCCACTATCGAGGAGATCAGCGCGAAAATAAGAGAGCAATGGTCGCGTTTTGTTACAACTGATCTTCCCTTGATACAGGCAACTATTAGCGAAGAAAAATGGATCTGGCAATCAGATAGCATACCCGAGTCCCTATCGCGTAACTTAGGAGGAGTGTAATATGTCGCCAGTGCCCCTTTATCACCCACCTTGCACCAAACGAGGCAAGATGCAGTAGGGAGCGGCCTTTACCCGTCCCAATTCAACTATCGAGGAGATAAATGCCTCTCATAGACCTATATCGCGCACTTGACACTGAACGGCGAAAAGTGATCGTCGGCCAGCGGTGGACGTTTGATTTGCTGCTGGTGGCGCTGCTTACGGATGGGCACGTGCTGTTGGAAGGTGTGCCGGGTGTCGCTAAGACGTTGATGGCGCGTACCCTGGCGGCTTGCTTGCGGGCTGACTTCAAGCGGGTGCAGTTCACGCCCGACCTGATGCCGTCAGATGTGATCGGTACGAATGTGTTCGACTTCGCCACCAGTACGTTCTCGTTGAAGCGGGGGCCTGTGTTCACCAGCATCATGCTGGGGGACGAGATAAACAGGGCACCGGCCAAGACGCAATCGTCGCTGCTGGAGGCGATGGAGGAGCGGCAGGTTACGATAGATGGTGTGAGCCACCCGCTGCCCGACCTGTTCATGGTGATCGCCACGCAGAACCCGGTCGAGTATGAGGGGACGTACCCGCTGCCGGAGGCTCAGCTTGACCGCTTCCTCTTCAAGGTGCTGGTGGAGTATCCGACGCACGAGGAAGGTCTGCAGGTGCTGAGGAACTACCAGGCAGGGTTCAACCCGCGCAGGCTGCTTGAGTCGGGGATAGAGCCTGTGGCCGACTCCGATGCGCTCAGGGAGGCGAGGGGGGAGATAGCCGCCGTGAAGGTGACAGATGAGGTGCTCGATTACATACAGCGCATTGTGGACGAGAGCCGGAAGTCGCCCGACCTATCGCTGGGAGGCTCGCCGAGGGCAGCGATTGCATTATTGCAGGCGGGGAAGACATTAGCTGCGTTGCAGGGTAGGGACTACGTGGTGCCTGACGATATAAAGACACTGGTAGCACCTGTGATGAGGCACCGCATCATCCTGAAGCCGGAGGCCGAGATAGAGGGGCTGAACCCTGATAGAGCGCTGGAGAGGGTGCTGGCACGGGTTGAGGTGCCTCGGTAAATTATGAAATATGAGCTTTGAATTATGAATTAGATGGAAGCTAACCAATTCACAACTCAAAGCTCATATTTCATAATTTGGCGTAGCGATGATTACCCGCCGGGCACTTTACCTTCTTCTCCTGGTCGCGCCTATTCTGGCGTTGGCTACTATTACGCCTGCTGGTCTCTGGGGGGCTGGGTTGTATGCGGTAGGTCTGATTGGGCTGCTTGGGGCTGACCTTACGCTTTCGCCTAAGCCTTCCGATTTCAGGTTGTCCCGTGAGAACGATGCTAAACTGTCGCTGGGGGCGGAGAACGCTATCGGGATTACCGTGAGGCGGCTGGGCAATCCTGATGCGGGGGGTGTTCGGGCGAGGGCAGTGTCGTTCGTCGTGAGGGACGAGCCGCCTGTGGAGTACATTATTAGCAGGATGTTCTTGGAGGGAGTAGTTGGGCCGGGCGGGGTGGTAGAGATTGGGTACACGGCCAAGCCGCTGCGCCGGGGGGATTATCGCTTTGGGGGGTGCTGGCTGAGGTATACAGGAGTGCTGGGCTTAGTCATGAGGCAGCACCGCTACCCGCTCGATGCGCCTGTGAAGGTTTATCCTAATCTGTTAGAAGTAAGGAAGTATGAGCTGCTGGCGCGTAAGGACCAGCTTTTCGAGATCGGGCTGAAGAATGCGCGGCGGCTCGGCGAGGGGACAGAGTTTGAGCGGCTGCGTGACTACGAACGGGACGACGACTACAGGCGCATCAACTGGCCCGCGACAGCACGACTCCACAAGCCGATAACCACCGACTACCAGCCGGAACGCAGCCAGAGCGTTATCATCATGCTCGATGCTGGTCGCCTGATGACCGCACCTCTGGGGCCACTCTCCAAGCTAGATTATGCTATCAACACAACGCTGCTGCTGGCATACGTGGCGATCCTGAGGGGCGACCGTGTAGGGCTGCTGACGTTTGCCGATGGGGTGACGGGCTATTGGGAGCCGGGCAAGGGGCGCAGGCAGTTCCTGACGCTGCTGGAGGCGTTGTATAAGGTGCAGGCGCAACAGGTTGAGGCTGACTATATGAAGGCGAGTGCGTTCTTATCGGTGAAGAAGAGCAAGCGGAGCCTGGTGGTGCTGTTTACCGACATTATAGATAGGGAGCAAGCCAACGCGATGGTGCGTGGGTTTGGTCGGCTTGCCCCACGCCATCTGCCTATGGCAGTCACAATGGCGGACAACGAGGTGCTTCTAATGTCGAAGCGGGACCCGCAGGACGCCCAGCAGATGTACGAGAGAATTGTCTCGCAGGGCTTACTCGACGATCGTGCTGTGGCGCTCGATGCACTACAGAGGAGGGGTGCACTGACAGTGGACGTGCCCGCCGACAAGCTGACGCCCGCTGTAGTGAATAAGTACTTGGAGGTAAAGGCGAGGGGCAGGCTTTGATGTACGGCATGGCCGCTTGGCGACATACGGCTATATAATGATTATCGGGGGTGATATTATGAATGAGCTGATTTTTCTGGTGGAAGAAGCGCCGGAGGGGGGCTATACAGCGCGGGCGCTTGGAGAGTCAATTTTCACGGAAGCTGACTCTGTGGTCGAACTCCATGGTGAGATACGTGATGCAGTGCGATGTCATTTTGATGAGGGGGAGGGCCCTAAAGTGGTGCGACTCCACTTCGTGCGCGAAGAGGTAATAGCACTTTGAGGCTGCCCCGCGATCTATCTGGTGATGATTTGGTACGTCACCTAAAGGTGTTTGGGTATACAGTCACCAGGCAGACTGGCAGCCATATGCGTTTGACTACTTTAGAACGAGGGGAGCACCACATAACTATTCCTCAGCACAAGCCTCTAAGAATAGGCACTCTTGCCACAATTCTGTCAGATGTTGCCTCACATTTCGATTTGAGCCGTGAGGAACTAAGCGAGCAGTTGTTTGGGAAAGGCCGCTGAACGCCAGGGATTCGTTGATAAATAACTGGGGGTAAGCACAAGGAGCAGGCTGTGAGAGAAAGTAATCTCGTTAGGAGGCTGACGGTTATGTTTCTCACACTGCAAGGCGTTGGGATCTTCGTGTGGTGGACGGTTTTGCTCATTTACCCAAGTGCCCGTGAGCCTTTCATGTCGCCCGGCGCACCGGAATCAACCCTGCTGGCTTTCTTCGTACCTGATTTGCTGATTTACGCTGGAGGGGCGTTGGTGGCTGCCCATGGCCTTTTGCGGCAGAGCGCCTGGGCCTGGTCTGCATTATGTGTCAACGCAGGTGCGGCAGTGTATGCCGCGTTGTATGCTCTCACTTTGCCATTGTTGAGTGGTGGCGGGTGGCTTGGTGCGCTGATGATGCTGCCTTCGCTCGTTGTGTTGCCTATCGCTGTGTGGCTATTGCGCCCGGAGAGGATGCTTTGAAGGCGCTGAACAGGATACATGGTCGAATAGCGCGGCCCGCAAGCGTACGCCGGAATCTCACGAAGACCTTGGTACAATCGCAGTCGATGTGGCTGGTCTTTTTCTTTTTGATACCGGCTTATCTCTACTACTTGGAGGGACGCGCTGGGCTGAAGCGCTACCGTTTTACGTCTGCCGGATGGAGATCCAGGGGCGTTACACTTTTTATGCTTGGCTGGATTCTAGCGTATATCAGTGCCGCATTCATGGTGGTACATGGCGAAGGCACGCCTCTACCTGCCGATGCCACGCGCAAGCTAGTGATAGTCGGCCCGTATCGTTATGTCCGTAACCCCATGGCAATAGGGAGCTTCGCACAAGGGTTCGCTGTCGCATTCTTCCTCGGCTCTCCCGCAGTTACACTTTATGTACTCGTTGGGTTGGTTGGCTGGAACTACTTTGTGCGCCCCTGGGAGGAAAACGACCTCGAATGGAGGTTCGGTGCCGCGTACACACAATACCGCAGCCAAGTACGATGTTGGATACCGAACTTGTACGCTTACAAAGCAAAGCAGCCACCTCTAACAACATAGTATCGGGGTGGCTGCTCATATGGCCTCATCGGGCCTACTTCTTGGCTGCCGTAGCCTTCGAGATGTACTCCATGTACTCTAGCATCCTGGGATCGAGGCGGCCTCCCTGGGTAGGGTCTTCTTTGTAGGAAGCTTCGAGAGTCTTTTCGATGGCGCGATTGCCGCCGGAGAACTCCTTGACGAGGCCCATCCAGCGTTTAGCTAGCTCCTGTACGCGTGGGTCGGAGGGGTCGGTGCCTTTGTCCAGCTCAATGCGGACCTGCTCGATGAGCGCGGGCCACTCGGCTTCGACCTGGCTGATCCTCTCCTGGCCTACTGTGCGGCCTCTTTCCTTGATCTCTTCCATTTGTTCTGGGGTAAAGTTAGCTCCCATTGTGGTTATCTCCTTTGTTGTTTGTCGTTTTATGCCTATTTCGTGCGCACCAATACATGGTAAAGCATGACGTAACGTCAGAGTCAAGGGGGTTTACGAACCAATTTGAGAGGAATTTAGCAGGGCGAGTATCTAATCTCGACTTTGTACATTACCAACTCAATAGCAGACAGCATAAGCCAACCTGTCCATGTGAGCGTGGAACTAAACACACATCAGGGTCTTGTGGGGATGTGTGATAAGTGAAATTGCCCCACAGATGGCGGCGCACCTCGGCC